>CAZTDK010000107.1:0-12525 GCA_964611965.1 uncultured Binatia bacterium (SeqCode)
CACGGTCACGGCTTCGCCACCACGGTGGAGATCATCCAAGGCAAGGCAGCGGAGAAGATCGCTCACTTTGGCCGATCTCACGAGGCGGATCTCGTAGTCCTGTCAAGCCATGGCGCCGGCGGGCTCAACGGCTGGAGCTTGGGAGGAACCGTGCAGAAGCTGCTGGCGACAACGCACGCCTCCGTGTTGATCGTTCCGGCGCAACGCGGTGGGCTCGAACCGATACGTTTCCACAAGATCCTGCTGCCGCTCGATTGTTCGCAGCGCGCGGAATGCATCCTCCCGACGGCCACCGAGCTGGCGCGGGCGCACGATGCGCAATTGATTCTGGCGCACGTGGTTCCAGAGCCCGAGATGCCACGGCGGATGCCGCGTTCGAGCGAGGACGTCAGCCTGGCCGAACGCGTCGTCGAGCTCAACTTCAGCGAAGCGAAGCGCTACCTCGCTGACATTCAGCGCCGGCTCTCGACCTCTGGAGCCCGCGTCGACGTCCAGATTGTCGTGTCGCCGCGCCGCACGCAGACCCTCCACGAGCTCGCGCGTCAGGAACATGCGGATCTGGTGGTGTTGGCCGCCCACGGCAGTACCGCCGACACCAAGCAACGCTACGGCGGCGTCGCCTCGCAGTTCCTGCACGAAGGCGGCGAGCCGGTCATCATCCTGCAGGATCTCGCCGAGGTGCTGCACGCGCCGGGACAAGAGCGACCGGGACATTGACCCCGCAGGCAAGCGCGGGAGCCCCGCTCGCATCTCCCGTGCCTGGCGCCGACACAGACGCCCCCGCGGAGGGGGGAAGCGAGCGCCTCCAACGTGTCGCCAAGCTTCCGGTCACGCGCGTCGCGCGCCCTGCGGCACGCCTCCGAGACCGGCTGCGGCGGCCGCGGAAGTCACTGGATAGCGTCTATCAGCGCTTGGCGATCGCGCCGGCGGAAACCGCCGAAATGTCGCGTGGGGCGGAGTGGTTGCTGGACAATCACTATATCGTGCGGCGCGCGTTGCGCCTACTGCACGACGGCTTTCCGCACGGGTTCGAACGCCGCCTCCCTTTGCTGGCGGTCGGTGAGCTGCGCGGGCATCCGCGCGCCTACGCATTGGCGCTTGCACTGGAAGACGCGAGCCGCGGCCCGATCGATCTCCAGGCAACGGTGGCACTGATCGGCGAATTGCAATTCGCGCAACCGCTCAGCATCGCCGAGGTGTGGGCGCTACCCGCGATGTTACGTTTGGCCGTCTTGGAACGCCTGGCGAAGGCGGCCGACGCCATCGCCGCGGCCACCGAACCCGATGCCGGGCGCGAGCGACCGGAGCCCGACGCCGTCATCGGCACCTGCATCCGCAGCTTACGCAGCCTGGAGACAACCGATTGGAAGCATTTCTTTGAAGCGGTCAGCGCCACCGAGCACATCTTGCGCACCGATCCGGCGGACAGCTATGCGCGCATGGATTTCGAAACGCGCGACCTGTACCGCAAAGCGGTTGAGGATCTGGCGGCGCGCAGCGACGTCTCCGAGACCGCCGTCGCCACACGCGCGATTCGATGCGCGCGCGACGGCGACGACGCGCCGGCCAACCATGTCGGGCACTATCTCATCGGCGCCGGACGCTCTCTGTTGGAGCACCGCCTGGCGTACCGCCCGCCGTGGAAGATACGACTGCGCCGGCTGCTCACCGGGCATCCAACCGCCGCGTATGTCGGCAGCATTCTGCTGCTCACGCTGCTTGCCGAAACACTGCTCGCCCGTCATTTGTGGTCGCTGGGGCCGTTCACGGCGCTGCTGGCCGTCGGGCTCGCCGGCGTTCCGGCGTGGACGGTTGCCGTCAGCCTGATGAACGGCTTGGTGACCCGGCTGCTGCCGCCCACGATGTTACCGAAACTCGATTGCGAGGATGGCATTCCGGCCGATGCCCCCACGCTCGTCGCCGTGCCCGCGCTGTTGACGAGTGCGGATGAAATCGAGACGCTGGTCCGCGCCTTGGAGATCCGCTTCTTGGCGAATCCGGACCCGCATCTGCGTTTCGCCCTGCTGACCGATTTCGGGGATGCGGCCGCCGCCGTCTTGCCCGAAGATGCGCCGCTGCTGCAACTGGCAACGGAACGCATGCAAGCACTCAATGCGCGCTATGGCGCGCCTGACCGGAGCCCGTTTCATTTGCTGCACCGGCCGCGCCGCTGGAGTGCGTCGGAAGGCTGCTGGATGGGCTGGGAGCGCAAGCGCGGTAAGTTGAGCGATTTGAATCGTCTGTTGACCGGCGACGCCGGCGGCGCCTTCGCTGTTCACATCGGCGATCCGGCGGCGCTGGCGTCGATCCGCTACGTCATCACACTCGATGCAGACACGGAGTTGCCGCGGGCCAGCGCCGGCCGTTTGGTCGGTACCCTCGCACATCCTCTGAACCGAGCCCGGTTCGATGCGCAATCCGGCGTCGTCGTCGGTGGCTACACGATCCTGCAACCGCGCATCGAAATCAGTCCGCTGAGCGCTGAAGCCTCGTGGTTTTCAAGACTCTTCTCGGCCGGCGATGGGCTCGATCCATACACTCGTGCGGTCTCGGACGTGTACCAAGATCTCTTTGGTCAGGGAGTGTACACCGGCAAGGGAATTTACGACGTGGCCGCTTTCGAACGCAGCCTGGCGGGCAGAGTCCCCGAGCCGGCGTTGCTCAGCCACGATCTCTTCGAAGGCGTCCACGGCCGCACCGCGCTGGCGACGGACATCGTCTTGGTCGAAGACTACCCCTCACAGTATCTGGCCTATGCCCAGCGGCTGCATCGTTGGGCGCGTGGTGACTGGCAACTGTTGCCGTGGCTTGGCAGACGTGTCCCAACGGCCGACGGCGGGCGCGCGCCAACTCGGTTGTCGTTCATTGCCCGCTGGATGATTCTGGACAACCTGCGGCGCAGCCTGCTGGCCCCGTCGCTGCTGGCACTGCTGGTGGCGTTGTGGCTGTGGTCTTCCGGATCACTGGCGGCGTGGACACTGCTGGTGCTTCTGGTGCCGGCGATCCCCGGGCTCACGGATTTCACCAGCCGTCTCGTCCTCACCGGCGCGCCCATGGCCGCGCTTTCCGATACCGACGGCCTGGCGCGCTCGATGCGCGCCGCGGCGGCTTCCTGGTGCTTTGAGATCGCCTTCCTACCGCACCAGGCGGCGGTGCTCGGCGACGCAATTGTCCGCACTTTGGTCCGCGTCTATCTGACGCGAACGCGTTTGCTCGAGTGGACTTCGGCCGCGCATACCGCGCGCGGCCTCGTCCATCGGCACGCGCGTGCGCCCTGGCGTGAGATGGCAGCGGCGCCACTGGTCGCGGGCACAGTGACCCTGCTGCTGGCGTGCTACCGGCCGGAGGCGCTCGTTGTCGCCGGACCGCTGTTGCTGCTCTGGGCGATCTCGCCCGAGATTGCGGCACGCATCAGCCGGCCGCGTCCTTCCCGTCCCGAGGTCCTGAGCCCCGCCGACATCCGGTGCCTGCGCATGCTGGCCAGACGCACGTGGGCGTTTTTCGAGACCTTCGTTGGACCGGACGACCAGTGGCTCCCGCCCGATCATTTTCAGGAAGAGCCGCGCGGCGTCGTGGCGCGACGCACCTCGCCAACCAATATCGGCCTGCTGCAACTGGCAACCATCTCCGCCTACGACCTTGGCCACCGCGGATTGCTGTGGGTCATCCTTCGACTCAAGAACACCTTCGACACCCTTGAGCGCATGGAGCGCTATCGCGGCCATTTCTTCAATTGGTACGACACGGCCACCCTCGAGCCGCTGTTGCCGCGCTACGTGTCCACCGTCGACAGCGGGAACCTGGTCGGCGCGCTGTTGGCGGTGAAACAAACCTGCATCGAGCTCGCGCGCCAGCCGGTCGTGCATACCGCCGCGTGGCAAGGTCTCCTCGATACGCTCGACGTGCTCGACGAGGCGATTCGCCCGGCCGCCGAGTCGCGGGATCGATCGAGCGTAGCGACGCTGAAGCAACACATCGCGGACATTCGCATGCGCATCACTGCCGTCAAAGACGAGCCGCTCGCATGGCACAGCGGTATCGGCGAGTTGATCGACCATGCCTGTCCCGAGCTTGAGCGCATTGTGCTCGGACTGCTGCATACCGGCACCAAGATCCTCGACTCCGCATCACTGGCGGAGATGCATTTCTGGTCGCGACAATTGCGGCATGACGTCGAACGCCTGCGCCGCGAGATGGAAATGTTCGCGCCGTGGCTTTCCGCCCTCGCGCAAACTCCGGTCTTGTTTGGCGCCGACACGCTGCCGGCGGACCTGGCTGCGGCATGGGGCGCCGTCCGCGCGGCCCTCCCCCTCCTGCCGACACTCACCGAGTCTTCGGGCGTCTGTACGAGCGCCATCACCGCGCTGTCCGGTCTGCAAGAGCTGCTCGCGCCTGCCCCGGCGCACGAGGTCGCGCCCGCGCGGGAATGGATTGCCGCGTTCACCGCCGGGCTCGAAGCGGCGCGGCACACGGCGCAGGATACGCTCGAGAGAGTGGCGGAGATCGCCGACCGCGCCGATCGCCTTGTACAGCAGACCGAGTTCGCATTTCTCTACGACGCCCGCCGCCGGCTGTTCCATCTGGGGTACGACGCCACGGCGGCCAAACTCGACGCCAACTATTACGATCTCCTCGCCTCCGAAGCCCGGCTCGCCAGCTTCGTCGCGATCGCCAAGAGCGACGTGCCAGAAGAGCACTGGATCCATCTCGGCCGGCCCATCGGCAACGTTGACGGCCACCGGGCACTGCTGTCCTGGAGTGGCACGATGTTCGAGTACCTGATGCCCGGTCTGCTGCTGCGTGAAGGGCGCGAGACGTTGATGGGCCACAGCTGCGCCGCGGCCGTGCAAGAACAAATCGCCTACGGCCGCGACCGTGGTGTGCCGTGGGGCATCTCGGAATCGGGGTACTACCGTGTCGATGCGCAGCAGAACTATCAATATCGCGCCTTCGGAGTGCCGGAGCTCGGTTTCAAGCGCGGCCTGAGTGACGAATTGGTCGTCAGTCCCTACGCGTCGCTCCTCGCCCTTCCCCTGGCGCCACAGGCGGTGCTGAGCAATCTCGCGGCACTCCAGAAGCTCGGCATGTGGGGCCGCTACGGCCTCTACGAGGCGATCGATTTTACCTGGTCACGGCTGTCGCAAGGGCAACGCTACGGTCTGGTGCGCTCCTACATGGCTCACCATCAGGGAATGATCCTCGCCACGCTGAACAACTTTCTCAACGACGATACCTTTGTCCGGCGCTTCGCCAGGGAGCCAATGACCCGCACCGCGGAGCTGCTCTTGGTCGAACGGCCCCCGTCACGCGTCCCGCTCGAGCGGACGCGGCCCTTTGAGCCGCACGCCCAGACCACGCGACCTCTGAGTCTCGCCATGGATCCGTGGCCGGCCACGCCGGATGTTCCGTTCCCGCAAGCCCACGTGCTGTCGAACGGTCGCTATCGGCTGTTGGTGACCGATGCTGGTGGCGTCGCCAGTTGGTGGGGCTCAGTGGCGCTGACGCGCTGGCATCCCGACACCACCTTGGATGACTCCGGATTCCGCATCTACATCCAAGAGGCCGACGGCGATGACCTCTGGACCTTGTTTCGTCAGCCCGTTCCCGGCGACCTCACCCGCCAGGTGCAGTTCCACCCACACGCGGTGGAGCTGCAAGCGCGCCACGGCGACATCGCGGTTCGGGAAACGATTGCGGTGGCGCCGAACGCCGATATCGAAATCCGCTACTTGACCATCACCAATGAAGGCAGCCGGCACCGGCGTCTGACGATTACCAGCTACGGAGAAGTCGCGCTCAACGATCCGCTCGCCGATCGCAGTCATCCGGCGTTCAGCAAGCTGTTCGTCGAGAGCGAGTATCTTGCCGAGCACCACGCGCTGGTATTTGAACGCCGGCGGCGTTCAAATACCGAGCCGTCCGTTATTCTTCTGCACACGATGGTCTTGCCGGCCACCGACGCGAGACCGTTGGGCTACGAGGGATCGCGCGAGCGCTTCCTGGGACGTGGCGGCAGCCTGGTATCTCCGGCGGCGCTCGCCTCGCGGCCACCGAGCCTTTCGTGCAGCACCGGTGCGACATTGGATCCGGTCATGGCACTGGCAGCGGAAGTCGCGCTGGCGCCCCACTGCAGTCGGACGCTCGCCTTTGTCACCATGGCTGCGGAGTCGCGCGACGCCGCATTGGCACTGGCGGACGCGCACCGCTCTTTACCCGAGTTGGATTGGATCGTTGATCTCGCGCGCACCCACAGCGCCACGGAGCTGACTCGCATCAAATTGGATCCGCGCGAGTTACCGGTGATCGAGCGGCTGCTCTCCTTACTCCTCTACTCACACCCTGCGCTGCGCCCGGCGCCGGCTGTCTTGGAACGCAACATTGTGGGACAGTCCGCGCTGTGGAAGTTCGCCTTGTCCGGGGACTTCCCCATTCTCCTCGTGTCGATTCATGGCGCCGATGATATTCCCCTCCTACACGAGATCCTATGCGCCCAGGCCTTCTGGCGCGGGCGCGGCGTGGTTGTCGATCTCGTGATTCTCAATGAACACGCCAGAGGCTACAACGCGGAAGCCGACGATCGCATCCTGCGGGTCATTGCGGGCGCCGGCGCGGAGGGCTGGCTGCACCGCACCGGCGGGATCTTTCTCATCCATGCCGATCAGGTCGACGAAGCTGACCGCCTCGGGTTGATGAGCGCGGCGCGCGTCGTCCTGGATGGCGCCGCCGGCCGCCTTGCCGAGCAGGTCACGTGGCCGGAGATCCCCGCGCGTCTTCCGCCTCTCGTTCCGACGCTGGCTCCCGTGGCAGACACGGGTCGTCTCGAATCACCGGGCCCGCTACTCTTCGACAACGGGCGCGGAGGTTTCAGCGCGAACGGCAAGGAATACGTCATCCACCTGGAATCCGGCGAGCGGACACCGGCACCGTGGGTCAACGTGATCGCCAACTCGCGCATCGGATTCGTCGTGTCGGAGGTGGGCGGCGGCTACACCTGGGCGGAGAATAGTGGCGAGAATCGCCTGACGCCGTGGCGCAATGACCCGGTGTGCGACGAACCGGGGGAAGTCCTCTACTTGCGCGATGAGGAGACGGGCGAAGTCTGGTCGCCGACATCGCCGGCGCAGGATGCAGGTGCCTACGAAGTCCGCCACGGCGCCGGATACACCGTCTTCCGCCAGCACAGCCATGCGTTGGAGCAAGAGGTCACGCTCTTTGTTCCCCTCGACGATCCGGTCAAAGTCATTCAATTGAGGCTGACCAATCGCGCCGAGCGCCCGCGCCGCATCACGGCAACCTACTATGCCGAGTGGGTCCTAGGCACGACGCGCGATGTCACCCAACCCTTCATCCTGCCCAGCTTCGACACCGAGTCGCAGATACTGTCGGCGCGCAATCCGTGGAACGAGGATTTCCGCGACGCCGTCGCCTTCCTGGCGGGCAACCGGACGCTGCACGGGTTCACAACCGACCGGGCGGAGTTTCTCGGACGCCACGGGCAACGGGCACAGCCGGCGGCGCTGCATCGTATCGGGCTCGCGAATACAGTGCGTCCGGGACTCGATCCGTGCGCCGCCGTGCAACTGCACATTGATCTGGCGGCCGCGGGAACGACCGCGGTGCATTTCCTTCTCGGTGAAGGCAGCGGACGCGACGAGGCACTGCACCTCGTGGGGAAATACCGGCCGGCGGCGGCGGTCGACGCGGCGTTGCAGGCGGTGCACGCCTTCTGGGACCAACTCCTGAGTACGACGACGGTCCGCACACCGGATCCCGCCTTCGACGTCATGGTCAATCGCTGGCTCGCGTACCAGACCGTGAGCAGCCGAGTGTGGGGGCGTACGGGCTTCTATCAATCGAGTGGCGCCTTCGGCTTTCGCGATCAGCTTCAAGACGTCGCCGCGTTGATCCATGCGGCGCCGCAACTCTGCCGCGCGCACGTGCTGGAATGCGCGCGCCATCAGTTCGAAGAGGGCGATGTCTTGCACTGGTGGCATCCGCCCTCGGGAGCCGGCATCCGCACGCGTTGCGCCGACGATCTGCTGTGGCTGCCGTATGTGACGGCGCTGTATGTCCGCACAACCGGCGATCGGGACGTCCTGGCCGAGGCAATCCCGTTCCTCAAAGCCGAGCCGCTGCGAGCCGAAGAAGGCGATCGCTACAACCGCTTTCGCGTCGGCGAGGCGGCGGGCACGTTGTACGAACATTGCCGGCGCGCGATCGACAAGGGGCACACTGCGGGTGCGCACGGGTTACCGCTGTTCGGCAGCGGCGATTGGAACGACGGCATGAACCGCGTCGGCGCGTTTGGGCGTGGTGAGAGCGTCTGGCTCGGATGGTTTCTGTACGCGACACTCCGTGACTTCGTGCCCGTGTGCGTGATGATGAATGATCCCGTCAGCGCCGATGACCTGCGCCGGCGCGCCGAGGATCTCCTACAGGTGATTGAAGCCAACGGCTGGGATGGAGCGTGGTATCGACGCGGCTTCTATGATGACGGAGTGCCGCTCGGGTCAATCACGCAGGACGAGTGTCAGATCGACTCGATCGCCCAATCGTGGGCAGTCCTGTCGGGCGCTGCGGAGGTAACACGTGCACGCCGCGCGTTGCATGAGGTGCGACAACGGCTGGTGCACCATGCGGAAGGGCTGATCCTCCTGCTGGCGCCGCCGTTCAACCACTCGCTCCGCGATCCCGGGTACATTGCCGCGTATCCGCCGGGCGTTCGGGAAAATGGCGGTCAGTATACCCACGCGGCCGTTTGGGTCGTGTGGGCGCTCCTCGAGCTGGGTGAAGTCGACCTGGCGGTCTCGCTATTCGCGAAAGTGTTGCCGACCGGGCGGACCGAGGCGAACGCGCTCTCACTGTACCGCGTCGAACCCTACGCGCTTGCCGCCGACGTGTATGGAGCTGCGCCGCACACCGGTCGCGGCGGTTGGACATGGTACACCGGGTCTGCCGGCTGGGCCTACCGCTTCGCATGGGAAAAGGTTCTTGGCCTGCACTGGGAAGCCGAGCACTGGCGCGTCGAGCCGGCCATTCCTCGCAGCTGGCCCGGTTTCGAGATGAACGTGCACGACGGCGCGACTGCCTATGCAATCCGTGTCGAGAACCCACAGGGCGTCAACCGTGGGATTCGGCAAGCAACGCTGGATGGGACGCCACAGCATGACGCATACTTCCCGCGCCTCCGCGACGGCATTGTCCATCAGATCCACCTCGTATTGGGTGATTGACCCGGCGCGACAATCCGCAGGGCGCGCTGGTCTGGTCCATCCGAGATTGAGAATTTGGCGCGGGGCGAGACGCAGGAATACGTCGGCCCCCTTCTCTTGAAACAGAGAAGGAGGCCGGACGTTTGAATTCTGGCGCAAAGGTTCGCGCACGCCAGGCAAGTTATCCTCACCGCTAATCGGCGACCCGGAGGTCGTCCCTGACCGAACGCACTCCAGGTGTCGAACGTGCCACCACCGCCGCTTCCAGACGCTCGCTCTGTCCGGGGACGCTACCGCTGAGTCGAGCCACGCCGTTCTTGACTTCGACGGAGATGTTTTTGAAGTCGTTCCGGTCCTTGAAGGCCGTCTTCAGTTCCTTCTGCAGATCGGCATCCTGAGCCTTGACCGCCTCCTGTTTGCCGGAGGAGACGACCTGGAGCTCGTTGACGATCCCCTTCACTCCGCTGACTTTGCGAGCGTCGGCGGCAGCAGCAGCCTTGGCGGCTGCCGACGGCACCATCCCGAAAAGGGTCACGACGCCATTCCGTGTATCGACGTTGATGTCGAGCGCCGGGGTGGAGCCATCGGCAAGCAGCCGCATCTTCGTGGCCGAAGTAATCCACGTGTCCGTGGCGGCGCTCTTCACACCGCGACCGTGGTCGCTCGTCTTTGTGGCGGTTTGCTCCCGCCAAATTTCATTGTCGGCAAGCTTATCCGGGCTTTGGATCTCGCTAGCGACCCGGCGGACACCCGGAACCGACGCCACCGTTTGAACCGCATGCAAGTGAGCGGTTAATGTCTTGGCCGTGCCGCCCAGGAGTACGACACCATTGTTGACGGACTGTACGCTGATACTGCTATCCGCCAAGACCGTGTCGGCCTTCAACGCCTTCTCCGCTTGCTGCTTGATCTCGTCATCGGATTTCTGCACCGGCTTGCTCTCTGGTGCCGGCACGACCTGGAGCAGATTCCGTACGCCTTTGGCACCGTCGATCTTGGCGACGCTGGCTTCCGCCTTCGCCTTCTCCTCGGCCGTATTGGTCTTGCCGTGCAAGGTGATCTGCCCGTTGACCGTATCAACATTGATGGAAGTGCCGCTGACGCCTTCGGTGGTCAGCAGCGCCAGCTTTGCCTTCGTTGTGATCCACGCGTCTGGCGTATCCGCCTGCGCGCGGGTCACAATCAATACCAATGCGAAGCCCAAAGCCGCGCACATCTTCTTCGTTGAAACCCTCATTATCGAATCCTCCGTTTGAAAAAGTGCTCACTAACCTATGGAGCGCTACGGGACAGCTACGGGGCCGCGCCCGCTGAGCACCATCACCACGAGAAAGACGATCGCCAGCACCGCGAACACCCAGCCGATCTCGGCGGACAGGCCAGCGACGCCGCGGAAGCCGAGCACTGCCGCGATGAGCGCGATCACAAAGAACACCACAGCGTAATGCAACATACGAATGCCTCCTCTCTCTAGTGAACCGCTGAGTAGCAAGGTCAGGGCCAGCGAAACTCGCGGTGCGGGCTGCGTGAGACACTGCCGATTACTGAGGGAGTCATGAAACAGTTACATTCGATGAAGGAACTACTGTGGGCAGCCGTGTGAAAACGAATTCGGTATCGTTCGTATAGATGAGGGCACGAAGCGTGCTCCGGCGTTTGGCCATGCAAGGTGACGTGTGTGCGCGGCACCACCGGCGGGACGTGAGCACCGGATTGCACCCGGCGCACTACGACTTGGGGCTAGGTGCAGGGCTCTCCGCAATCCTTTTTGTCTGTGTGGCGATCGCAGCGCACGCTGCCCGCCCCGACGACTCGGGATTCGGCGCCAACGTCATCCCCGACGTGGCAGAGCAAACGGCGCGCAGCGCATCATCCCATTGCGTCGGACTCAGGGTCGCCAATCTGTCGGCAATCCAGTGGACATCATCCGGCCTGATCTCCTGGAGCAGGTCGCCGTGTGGACCGTGCCAATCAAACAGCACGCGGCCAGCGTCTACCGACTCGATGAATCCCTGGCGCGCAAAGCCTTGCAAATCGCCGCGCGCGCCATCCCTCCAACTGCCCCGCGTGCGGGAGAACGAGGTCCCGACATCCTGCACCACAAACCAACGATGCACTCCGTCGCGCTCCTTCGGCATCTCATAGATGGCGTTATTGGCAGTGGTCATGTCCCAGTTGTTGAGCATCACCATAAGGACGATGAGACCTCGATAGGCGCGGGTGTCGACAAACGGATTTTGTTGCCACGACCAGGTGCCGCGCCGCTTGAACCGCCGCACCTTCGGCCGGAAGCGGGCCGGCGGCTGCATCGTCACCTTGCCGTCCCGGGTGAGCTCCCAGTGCTCGACGTAATACACCGGCGGCTGATGATACCCAGCCGCCCAGATCAACCGCGACGCAACGACTTCCGGCTGCGCTTCGATCCCAAGCTTGACGCTCCATTTGCGCCCGTCAGGATCTTTGACGGTGTATCCACGGCTGAAGCTGGAGAAGTCGTGCTTCTCGGCAAGGAGCTCATAGCGCACATGCGGATCGGGCGCGTGGCGCACTCCGCCGACGCCATAGAAGAGAGCGCGGCTCCGAACGTCCGGCGGCTCGACCCACAGCTCAGCCAACTCCGCGGGTGTGGGCGAATGGTTCAACGTCGATCGGATGGGCGGCGGATGGTCGACGAGAGGGCCACATTGGGCCACCGCCATCGGGCAGCAGCAGCAGCGCTACACGCGACACCAGGGGATACGCCGTCGCATCGCGAACCTGACGAGCAAGATCAACGCCCGTCATGCTGCCGTCGGAGAGACCGGCTGCCCAGTCGCCGTGAACGAATACCGGAGCCGCGACGTCCGTGGCGCCAGTTCAGCAATGCAAACCTTACACGCGGCGTGCCGGATACAGTTTTGACCATACTACTTTTCGTTGCGCCTCGTATTGGCACAGTGTCAGCTAGTTGCACCGGTCATGCGGGTCGGCACAGAGCCAGGGCGACCGACGCCGATCCTCCTCCGCAGGCGACCACTTGCGTACTGTCTGCTGAGTCTCGCGCTGACACTTGTCGCATCTCAAGAGGCGGGAGCGATTGAGGAGTTGACGACCGAAGAGGACATTTCCGATCTGCTGATCCCACAGCCGGAGTCGCATGGTAAGGCGGATGGACGGCAATGGGCCGTTCTGCCGCAGCTGGGATATGGTCCCGACACCGGCCCGGTCGTCGGTGTCAAGTTCACGCACCGCAATATCCTGCGCACCGGCATGACGTTGGATGTCGACGCAACCTACGCGGTGCTCAACAACCAGCAATCCCACGGCATCAAGC
>CAZTDK010000108.1:0-12503 GCA_964611965.1 uncultured Binatia bacterium (SeqCode)
CAGCACGTCGGCGGTATCGTCGGGTGCCAGGAGCCGCATCCAGTGACGCCGTTCGCCTTCGGGTAGCTCGAGCACGATGTCGGCCTGATCCGGCGGACTCGAGCGGAAGAAGAAGTCCTCCGCCTGCGCGGTCGGCAGGAGCAGCAAGCCCTCGATGCGCTCCGGTCGCGACAGGGTGCGCCACGCCGCGCTGAGGTCATCCGGAGAAAGTACTTCCCGCTGCAGCGCGGTGCCCGTCCGTGCCATCTTCACCTCCTTGGAAAAGTCCGGACGGCAGCCACCCCTGCGGCACTCGTCCTCATCCAATGCCGGAACCAAATCGGAAAAGAGTTGGAAAAGCGAGGATAGGAGACCAGGATTCAAGAACTGGCGAAAGGCAACAGGAAGCGCTGGCCGATGAGGCTCTCCGACACCTCCCAGAGCCGCTCGGTGTTCTCGGGGGCCGATTGCGTAAGTCTTGACGCCGTCGAGCGCGTCGTCGGCGGTGTTCACGGATATGCGAAACACTGCCTGAGTCTTCGTCCCGCCAGGATTTCTTGCGCGAACTTCTGCGGCGCCTGCGTCAGTGCAGAGAGCGGCTCCCCGATACGCGGAGCACTTGCCCACCCGCTGCGCCAATGGGCGGAGGACCGGCGGCTCCAATAGGTGGTGGACCCGCTGCTCCAAGGGGTGGCGGTCCCGCCGCGCTGGTGAAGGGTGGGGACGGAAATTGTCCTCCGGAGCGGTGATGCAGCGGCTCTCGCTGACGCCCGATGACGGCCGTTGTGAGGACTGGAAAAAATGGGGAGTAGCCCGGATAAAAGTAGCCCGGTGCCAGCCAATCATATCCGGAAGGCCCATCGCTACCGTAGGCGGGTGGAGAAGAAACCGTCACTGCGAGCGGCCCATCGATGTAGACGCTCCCTCCCGTGCTGGTGTTGTCGGCGAGGCCCCTGTCGAGGCCGGCGAGATACGCACTCGCCACCTCATCCCCGGTATCCCGGGGCGCTTGCGGCGGCGCTACGGGGTCCGGAGGTGCCGCCGCTGCTTCGATCTTTGCATCCGGCAGCGCGGGGCCTTGGGGGAGCCATACTTGTTCGTCGACGACAACTTGCACGCTCTCCTGTGACGGCACCTCGCCCTTCAGGTTCGTATAGTGGACGACGCCGGCGTCGTCAGTCCATTTGACGATATCCGCCGACGCCACGGCGGAGAGCGCGAGCAGCAACCCGAGGACGATCGTGCATCCGCACTTGAGTCGATGAGGATCGCAACGGTTCAGCGCCGCGGCGCTCGCGCATATTCCGCCGCGCACGTCGCTCCGGCCTCTGATATGAAAGCTTCCGCCCAAACGCTGGGGCCGCTCGTGGTGCTTTTCGATGCGGGTCATGGACGCTCACCTCCGCGACACTGATCGTACGCCTCTCCCCAGCTTGAGACAACTCGGGGCAGTTGCGCGGCCACGAACAGTGCGAGTGCGTTCACCCTGCGTTCAATAAGGGGGCACCACGAAGGGCACGAAGACGAGAGCCCAGCATCCACTCTCGTCCATTTGCTTCGCGCCCTTCGTGACCGTCGTGGTGAAGCGGTTGCTTCAAATTGGCGCAGCCTACCCTCACGCTGTCCGCGGCAGTCAATAGTTCACGCCGGCCGTCTCCAAAGCAGCCAGGCCGGGATGGCGGTTGTGGCGATTGCCACCGACGAGTAGACGAACATTCCGAGGACACCAAACCACCACAGCTCGGCGGACGCGGTCGACGAAGAAATTCGCGTGCCGACACGCTCGATTTGTTCGGGGTTGCGGACCATCCAGAGTACGAGATTGATCGGCACATACAGCGCGTAGGTGGCCAGGAGCGGAAGCGCAATCCTCGCGGGCTGCCACATGGCAATGGCGGTGACGAGCATGAACAATCCCACCGCGATGGCGGGCATCGGCACCGCGGTGTCGTGGAGGATCTGTCCGAAGAACACCAGCACCGACTCCGTTGGGTGCAGCACCTTGCCGAAATCGGTGAGGGCGCGCAGGCCGATCAACACGGCGCAAATGCGAATGAAGAGCTTGGCCACAGTGCGGTGAAGCTCGCAGGATGCGGGGGGCGTTGTCAACGCATGGTGGTCCGACTTGGGGGGCAGGGCGTGCCGGGAACCCCGATGATTCGACCGCAAGCAGACCGCGCCCGGCGAAGAAAATGCTGGCGTGAGCGGCGGACACCGGTTATCATCCGGCGAAATGTTTCCCCCCAAATGTGCATGGCGCCAATGAGGATGTGGCGCGCTGAGACGGGTGGGCTGAGGCCCACGCGTTCCCTTCGACGAACCGGCTGTGTCGCGGCCTTCGTAGCCGCATGGCTCCTAGGGCCGTCGAGGGTTCAAGCCCAGCTGGCGCCTTGCCCTGGTGACAACGATGGTCAGCATATCACCGACGCCATCGAGCGCATGGAGCGAAGCACGGATCCGTGCGGGGAATCAGCACAGATTGCGGCCTTGTTGAAGCAACTCGAGCATTGTTCGGCGAGCACGTATCGGGTGTGCACCAGCTTGCAAATCGATCGCAATGTCTTCGACCGGCCGGTTGGAGGGCCCGACGAATCGGTGATCAGAACGATCATCTGGAATCCGGAATTGCGCACCGAGCTCGAGCCGAGTTGTGACGGCGACCAGACCAAACCCGTGCTTCGAGATCCCACCGCGTCATTGCTGCACGAGCTCGTCCATGCGGTTCAAGACTGCGCCGGGCTGAATCCTGGCGACCACGAGCTCGAAGCCGTGGAGATCGAGAATATCTACCGCCGGGCCGCGGGCTTGTGCCAGCGCACCAGTTATGGTGATGAGCCGTTGCCGGCGACGATGGTGAAGCTGTGCAGCGTCGGGAGTTGTTCGTGTGCTGCTCCACAGCCGCGCAACCCGCCGGCATCGCGTGCGGTGTACGCGCACGAGGATTCCAGGAACAGGCCAGTCGGGGACAATGCGTCCACTGCGGCCGTACGAGTAAATCGCAAGACCGCACGGAACTAGCTCCCGTGCGGCCTTGCGATAGTTCGACCTCTCCATGCACCGCTAACGGCACATGGTGCCGAGGTTGACCCAGTCACCGTCGCTGCACAGGAACGTGGTGCCGGAGCGGCAGATCGTGGAATTGTTGGCCACGGTGGCGTCGTTGAACATGCAGGTGCGTCCCGACGGAACGAGCTTGATCGGTGAGTCGCCAACGGCGCACGGCGCTTCCAGGCTTCTCCACTCGCCATCCTCACAACGAAATTGCGTGCCGGCTTGACAGCTGGCCGCACCGGTCGAGAACGATATGCCCGAGAACTGGCAGCTCCGCGATGCCGTCACCTCATGGCCGCTTCCGCTGCACGGTATGCCGAGGGTGCGCCATTCCCCGTCTTCACAGCGATATTGGATCGCTGATTGACAGGAGGCCGCGCCATCGGAGTAGGTGCTGCCCTTATAGAGGCAATGGTCGCCACCCATTGCCCGTTGGGCGCTACATCCAACCAGGCCGATCGCACAGATCAAGACCAGGTTGCGTATCAAGGTTCGAGTCATTTTCTGTCCTCCTTTGATTGCCAGAGGGGCAACCGCCGTGCCAGTGTTGTCCGACACGTGATCCGCCTCGCTCAGCCGCCAATGTTCCTCGGTTGCGCGCGTTGCCGTGTCTTCCTTTCAAATCTGCTGTGCATGACAGGCTATTTGTGCATGACAATCGGCCTCACTGACTGAAGGCCAACCTCAGCAGGTTCAGTGACACGTCTGGCGGTGTGTTGAGTTGCATAGCTCGCAGCGTTTCTTGCCGCAGCATGCCGATAGTGGTGGTCCATACCGGTAACAATCATCGCAGTGCATCGCATGACCTCCTTCAGCTGTCCGGTGTTCGGTTTGCCCGGGCGCCCGCGGTATGACCGGAGATCAACCCACGTGGCTGGGCTTTTCACCTGTCACCGGGGAGACAGAGCCAGCACGCGTCGTCTCGGTGTGCCGACTCATGCAGATGTGCTCGTGCAACTGCAGCTCACTGGCTGAGCCGAATCGCTTGTGGCATTCGGGGCACTGGTACACGGAAATGAGGTGACCCTCATTGGTCATGTCTTTCGCCTCCACATGGCGTGGCGCCGGGCGGCAAGTCGCCCGGCGTCACGCGGCGGTGACTAGCGGTCATCCTGATCGCGCTCATCGCGGCGGTCCTGTTCCTGTTTGGAACCGGAACCCGGCGCTTGGCCTCCCTGCCGCTCCGGTTGGAACGGTTGTTGGCGTTCGCGCGTGCCTGGTTGTTGGCCCTTTTGTTTCTCCATTTTTCTTCACCTCCTTCCTGTTCGAAGTCGCGAGGTGAGCGCGGGCGTGAGCCCACGGGAAGTCGTAGGCAAGTCCTCATCGATCATCTCGGCGCTGCTCCTATGCTTTCACTTCAGTTCCACTGGAGGTCTGCAACCGACGTGCCTGCTATGTCGCGTCCTCGTTCTCCCGACTCCCGTCATGCGGCGGAGGAGCCCAGGGAAGAATCGGGTGTCGAGGCGTGCAATCCACGGCCTTGAGCGCAGTCATTACGCGACGGCGCGTTCCGCAGCTTCATTCGGGAGCGCGAAGGCAGCGCTCATAGCCTCGTCTACCAAAGCTGTCGCGGCCGGTTCCCAGGGCAGCGACAGATGGCTGCCGTCGTACCAGGCGATGCGCGGATGATGCCAATGTTCCCACAGGGCGCGGACCTGGTCGGGCGGAACAATCTGGTCAGCCAGTCCACCGAAGATGTAGCGCCGTTTGTGCGGCACCCGCGGGCATAGCGCCAGCGGGGAGACGACACGCAGAATGCTGTAGACATCATCCCACTGCAATCCTGCCTGCTGCGCCGCCAACAGGGCGGTCGGGCGTGAATGAAGTTGTGCGAGGCCGACAAAGTCAGTCGCCGGGATGCCGGCGATCACGCAAGCGAGATCGCCGTCCAGGGCCGCGAGGAGTGCCGCGGTGTACCCGCCCAGGGAGAGACCGTAAGCGCCCACCGCAGTGGGGTGTTGCATACGGACCCATGAGAGCAGGCGGCGCAGATCCCATACCGCCTGGGCTTCCGCGTGGATCGTGTCAAGCACATCGCCGCCGAAGAAGCCGTCGCCGCTCTGCCACCCGATCTTTCGGGGCCCATGAAGCGGCAGCACCGGCAGGATCAGGTTGAGACCCATTTGCTCATGCAGCCACGTCACTGGAAATGCCTGAAAGTCCAGGAACGGAATCCCGAAGCTGTATCCGTGGATGCACATGAGCCACGGGCGCGGTCGGCCGCGATGGCGCAAGATCCACGCGTGCGCGGTACGATTTGCACTGTAGCTCAGCCACCGGCTGCGACCCGGTTCCTCCGCCTGCGGCGCGTAGCCGCTTTCGAAGCTCAGGTCCTGGAAGTGGATCCCACTGGACCGTTGACGAAGCAGCGCTGGCGCCTCCAGGGGAGGCGGCGTTGCATGGTAGAGATGTGGGCGTTCGTTCCACCCACGGGCCGTCCACAACTGGCGCGCCCTTCGTATCTCGCCGACGATCCGCAACCACTCCTGGTTGGACGGCGTTGGGCTGACCGCGAAGCGCAGAGCGCATGCCGCTTTGTCCATCGTGATCTTGGCCTGCAATGCAAAAGATCCGGATCCCCTTGATGCACGACGGACGCGGCGCCGCGGTGCACCGTTTCTCTGGATGATGCGTTCGCGCAGTCGCAACTCACGCAGTGAAGGTAGGTGTAAAGCCGGTGCAAGTTCGAAGTCATGAGAGAATGCCCGGATACGCATTTGACTCCTCGTTTGACGGTAGGCGAGTGAGCATTGGGTATGCCAGCAGTGCTGCGACCGAGTACAACTTCTCGTACCAGCCGCGCGGCTTCGAATGTGTAAGGGTTACACGTGTCGCCTGATCGGGAGTCACCTGTCGAGAATCCTACGTTTGACTTCGGTGACCGCGCGCTAAACTTTTCAAGCGCCCCTGTAAATCCCCATCGTCGAGCCCTCGAAGGCGTGGAGATATGTCCGCGCTTCCTTGGCAAGCAGACGGTACCCATCTTGCTTGGGAGGTATGCAAAAGGAGGTTCGCTATGACGAACAGATGGACGCATTTGGTTTTGGGACTTGTGCTCGCGGGTAGCCTTGCCGCGTGTACGGCGATGACCGGCGAGAGTGCGGGGCGCAATATCGATGACGCAAGTATCACCGCCGCGGTCAAGACGAAGCTGGCTGCGGAGCACGCCACCACGTTGACTAGCGTCGACGTGGATACGGTTAAGGGGACGGTGTATTTGACGGGAACAGTTCCCGACCATGCGAGTAAAGAGCAGGCGGGGAACGTTGCTTACCGGGTGAGCGGCGTCACGCGCGTGGTGAACAATCTGCAAACTCGGTCTGTCGCCGCAGACGCTCCGTATCATTCGAATTACTAGCAGTCGATCGGACTGGAAGTGCCTAGCGACCAACGGGAGCGGTCCATAGAAGAGACGCCGACCGCAGGTCCTAGAGGGCTTGTCGCAGTCCGCAAAGGAGACGGCTCATGAGAAACCTACCGATGATCGCGGTGTTCGCGGTGGCTGTCGGGTTGAGTGCCTGTAGTGGAGGCTCCGGCAGCGATGCGGCGATCACCACCACTATCAAGCAGCAGCTGAGCGATCAGCATCTGCCCGGGAGTATCGGAGTCACCACCGAGAAAGGTGTGGTCACGCTGTCGGGTGCGGTGCCGGACGTCTTGGTAAAACAACACGCCGAAGGTATTGCCAAGACTACCGGTGGCGTGCAGTACGTTGTCAACAACTTGCACACGACGATGGCGGGCGACGCGCCGCTGCAGCCGCATGACATCCCCCACCCGGGCGTGCCGAATGTAGCTCCCCCTGGCGGCATCCCGCCGCAGATCGTGCCGCCCGACGGAATGAATGTCCCGCCGCCGGCTTCCTCGAACCGTCAGTAATACCCGCGTGGTGGTGTGACGGCGTGTAGTCCCGTTGTCACACCACCGCGATCGCCAAGGGTCGATCGGTTGCGCTTCCATCTCTCTGATCACACTTGCCTCGTGCAGGCATGTTCAAGCGGCTCCCTCTTCACCTCGCATGCGCAGCCGATTCAAGCAGAAGCAAATCGTCCGAGCCGCCTTCTGCTGACCCCTGGCCCAAAGGCGTACCGATACGGACTTCAGCTTGGTGTTCCCAACGGCGGTGGGGCCGGAGCCGGGAATGGAATTCCCTGGCCCCGGGTTCCGACGTTGCTGCGCAGGCTGAGACCCGTGAATGAAAGAAAGCCCGGTAAACCTGGCTGTGCACCGCCTAACGCAGTTGCTGGTGCACGAACACTTAGTAGCTGCACAAGCACTCGCAGACTCGCAACCACGACGGGAACTGACGCGAAGCGCGCAAAATGGACTTCGAGTCGCCGGCTTCTATGCTCGATTGGACCTTGTCTGATTGCCGTTCGAAAGGGTCGCACGCTGCTTAGCTGACCCGGGTGTACCTACTCCTTGGAGGAGGCTGCGAGCGTCGGGGCGGCGCCCAACTTGTCCGGCGCAGCGTCTTGCAGTTCGGCGAGCTCATTGAGCAGCTCGCGCCACTGCCGATCTTTGACCGGATGCGGCGGGGGAGGGGGGCCGTAGAAGGCCAGCAGTTGGCGCCGCAGATCCGGAGTTACTGCGGCGAAATAGTTGTCAGAGAGGCTGTCGAGCAATTGCTCATAGGTGGCGTCGGTGGGCAGGTAGTTGCCGGCGCGCGTTACTTCACCAGTATCGAGGTTCAGGTTGGGCAGCTCAAGAGGCGCATGTCTGGCGAGCGCCTGGAGCTGCCGGCGGTATGCGTCGACGGTCGCATCGAAACTGTCCAGGAACAACCGTTCGGCATCCGGCTGCGGTGTCTTGAATTCAAAAGCGTCCAGGCTGCCGAACTTGGGCAGGACCCGAACTACCCAGGCGCCTACTGTGGCGAGCCATCCTGGCCGCTCGTACTGCTTTCCCCATTGTTTCTCGTAGCTGGAGCGCGACAGGGTGTGTACACGAATTGGTCGCGGCGGAGTCCGGGAATGCGGCGTTCGAAATCGTCTTTCTTCATGTCCCAGGCGATTGCGGTGGCCGCCGGAATCACCTCGCTGACGGTGTGCCGATAGGTTCCTATCGAGAGATCGACATTGGTGAGGAGGGACCGCAGATCGAGCCCATAGGTCTTGAAAAAGGCGCGAATCAAGAGCGAGGTTGCCACCTTGAAGCCAATGAAAGCACTGTGAGCCTCGAGGGAATATCGGCCGCGCGCCACTTGCAGGACATCGAAGCCGAACTCCACTCTCATGTGCGCCGTCGGCTGGTCGGCCCAGGTGACCAGAGGCCCGTAGCGCTGACGCAACTTCGGATAGGTGATGCCGACGGCGGGGTTGACGCCTCTCGTGTGGCCAATGGCGTCACCGAAGTAATGCTCGAGGGCACCGAGCGCAAAGGCGTACTCTTCGAGCGGCTGCGCTTCCTCGAGCAGCGCTTCGACAAAGTCTCCGCTGCGAACGTAGTGAACGAGATCGGTGAAGAGCATGCTGCCGAACGGGTAGTACCCCATGTCTTGGACGATGCAGCCGCCGTAGGCATAGGCGCGTGCCTCGCGCAACTCGTCCTCGGAAATCCCGGCAAAGCGTTCTCGAAGCAGGGGCGCGATGCCGCCATCCCAGGCCGCATCGATGATGGCTTCGTGCGTCAACGCCGAATAGGCGAATGCGCGGTTGCTGCACAGGCTCAGAAGGAGGCTGGTGACAACGATCGCCAGGCTCGCCGCGCACCAAAGCCCCTGTCTGCGAAAGCGTGCACGCATCGATATCAGAGTCGACGCAATCGACGTGCCTGATCTCTGGTTTGCGAGAACCATCACGGTCAGAGGACGTCGACAGCGATGCCGATCTGAAACCTTTGTAACGACTGCCGCGCCGATCGGTGCTGCTGTCCGTCCTTACACGCCGCATACGAGCGGCGTCAGTGCTGACATCGCCGCGCCGTCTGGAATATTCATTGCTCCCACCGATTCATCATGTCGAGGCAGGCACTCAGAGCCGGGATGCGCCTGGCCGTACTCTTTCTGGTTGTGCTGACTCTAGGCTCGTGCGCCACGCTGACGGGACAAATGGGTCGAGGCTATCGCGACGATGCGAACGTCACCGCCGCAGTGCGGGCGGCGCTGGCCGGCGATGAGAACCTCTCGTCGGGAGCGCAGATCGGCGTCGATACGAACCAAGGAAATGTTCATCTCGTCGGCGCCGTCGGCAGTGAGATCGAACGCTTGCGTGCCGCAGCGGTGGCTCGCAAAGTCGCCGGCGTATTCAAGGTCACCAACAGCCTGCATGTCGCCGGCGACAGAGCTGCGCGCGGACAGGATGAGTCCTGACCGGCGGTCGGATGGTGTACCCGCATGCAGCCTCAACGCGTCGAGCGACACAATGACCGTGAACCGACCCTTGCGCTGGCCCCGCGCCCGCAGGAAGGCGCTACGCCTTCGAGAGCAAGGCGCGTACTCGTGCCGATTGCCGGCGGCGTGGCGGCTTTCGCGGTGCTGGCCTTTGCCCTCTCGTTCTTCATCGACGAGCCGCTGCGGCGCTACATGGAACGCAGCCTCAACGCGGAATTGAAGGGCTATACCGCGCGCGTGTTGGCGCTCGAGTTCCACCCGCTGGGGTTCTCGATCACGCTGCATGACGTGACCGTCATTCAGGATGCACATCCAAAACCTCCAGTGGCGTGGTTCCCGCAATTCGACGCGAGTGTCCATTGGCGCGCGCTGCTGCGCGCTCGTTTGGTTGCGGATTTCCTGTTCCAGCGACCGCACCTGTACATCAACCTCGCGCAACTGCGTGCCGAGAAAGTCGATCGCGTGCCATTGAAAGACAAAGGCTGGCAAGCCGCTTTGGAGGCGATCTATCCGCTCAAAGTCAACAGACTGCGCGTTGAGGATGGCGATCTTCTGTATATCGACAACGATCCCAAGCGGCCGCTGTATGTTCACGAAGTCGAGTTCGCGGCGGAGAACATTCGGAATGTCCGTTCAGCCGACCGCGTCTACCCATCCGAGGTCCATGCCGCCGGAATTGTCTTTCAGTCCGGGAAGCTGCGTATCGACGGCCACGCGAACTTTCTGGCCGAGCCCTACGCCGGGGTCGACGCCGATATCGGTCTGGAACGGATCGATCTGAGCTACTTCAAGCCGATCGTCGAACGCATGAATCTGCGGATGAATGGCGGAAGCCTGTCGACGCAGGGGCACGTGGAGTATGCCCCAGACGTTAAGAAGGTGAGGCTCAAAGAGGTGACCATCCGCGACGCCCAGGTGGATTACGTACACACCGCGGCGACCGCGATCAGAGAGCAGGCGCGCGTCGAGCAGGTTCGTCGCGCCGCCGATAGACTGAGCCACACGCGCGCGGCGGTGATGCGCATTGACCAACTGCATATCGCCGACAGCACGGTCGGATACATCGATCAGTCGTCCAGTCCAGAGTATCGCGTGTTTCTGGAGCACAGTGAGCTGACGATGGAAAATCTGAGCAATCAGGCGCGCGAAGGACGCGCCTTCATGGCGTTGACCGGAGAGTTCATGGGCAACGGCAACAGCTATGCACGCGCCACTTTCATGCCTGCCGCAAAGACGCCCGACGTTGATATCGCCGTCATGATCGAGGGGACGCAACTGACGTCGATGAACGATCTCCTTCGCCGACTCGGCGGGTTTGACGTGGTGGCCGGGCAGTTCTCCGTCTACTCGGAGTTGACCATCAAGGATGGAGAGCTCTCGGGCTATCTGAAACCGATCTTCCAGGACATGAATGTCTACAGCCCGCCACAAGACGGCAAGAAGCCGTTACTGCATCAGCTCTATGAGGCCCTCGTGGGCGGCACACAAACCGTTCTCCAGAACCGTCATCGGGAAGTCGGCGCAAAAGTCGACATCTCGGGCCGCGCCTCCGCGCCGAAGACCAGCACGTGGGAGATCGTCGGAGGTCTGCTGAAGAATGCCTTTCTCAAGGCGATCGGCCATGGTTTCGAACCGCCGGGATAGCGCTGTGTACCCGCGGTTCCAATTTCTACATTCGCGCGCTTCAGTGGCGCGCGTGAATGTGCGGCCGACTGCGCCGCGAGGAAGCGCACGTCCCAGGCATGCATTCTGCTCCCGCTCCACGCCATGCTGCAATCGAAGGGACTCTTTTACGTCAACCATCGCGTGCCGGAATCTCAGGTGCCCGATTTGGTGAATCCTACGTCCGGACAATACGAGGACGCCATCATCCATGATCTGATTCCGGCTATCGAGCACACGATCTTGAACGGTCGTGTCCGGCGAGGATGATCGGGGCCGCGCTGGCTAGTCGTAGCTCCGGTCGCCAGGTGGCTGCCGCCGCCCACGTCGCCGTACGACGAGTGCCAGCAGGCTGACCAACCCGACATTCAACTCGTGATGCGAGGTGCTTCGCATCGCGCACCCCCCATTTTCATCCGTAGCGGACTGTGTGGGTAGCTGTGTAGGTGATGAGGTGAATAGAGCGGTTGGCGTTGATGTGGGCGTGGGTGTCACGGTTGCGCTTGCCGTTGGCGGTGCGGTTGATGTGCCGGTGGCGGTCGCGGTTGGCGGCGGTGCCACGTCGCTCTGTTGGATGACATAGATCCCGGTGAACTGGGTGGCGGCGTACACGATGCGCGGATCGCTCGGTTCGACGAGCAGGTCGACGATGTCGTTGTTCGTCAGGCCCGGTGAGAATGCCTCCCAGGTTGCGCCGCCGTCGCGACTGCGGAAGGCACCGATGAACGTTCCCACATACAGGGTGGCTGAATCCAACGGACTCACCGCAATGCTCGTGCACGAGACGCCATCGAGCGCCGAGCCCGCTGTAATGCGGGTCCACGTGGCGCCGCTGTCGAGGCTGCGCCCAATACCCTCGAACGACGCCACGTAGAGCTGCTCGGCATGGCGTGGATCAACCGCGATATCGGTCACGAAGCGCAGCCCGACGCTCTCGACGCCGAGCGAGCGCCAGGTGACACCATGGTCATTGCTGGCGTAGACGCCGGCAAGCGTGCCGGCATAGACCACGCCCGGTGTGGCCACGACGTTTCTGGCGTCGAGATCGTTGGGCAAGCCGTTGCGGGCCATCTGCCACGACTCGCCGCCGTCGTCGCTTGTGTAGAGCGCCGTGGCGGCCAGGTAGAGGACGTCGGGCGCCGCCGGGTCGATAGCCAGCGCACCGCTCGGGAGGCCGCCGGAGCCCTGCTCGTACGGCAAACCATGATTGATCGCGCGCCACGTGTGTGCGCCATCGATGCTCTTCCGCACCCCGTCGAAGCTGGTGGTGTACACGGTGCCCGCGCGCGTTGGATCGAAGGCAATGTCGAACAGAAAATCGAGCGTCTCTCCGTGCGCGATCCACGTCGCCGCCCGGTCGGCGCTGCGGTAGACGGTTCCGGCCGTGGCGTAGAGTGACGCATCGAACGGATCGATGGCCATTCGGGCGACCACGACGGAGCCGAGGCCGAGTCCCGATGGCTGCCACGTCGAACCGACG
>CAZTDK010000109.1:0-12493 GCA_964611965.1 uncultured Binatia bacterium (SeqCode)
CTGGGCGCTGATGGGGATGCTGATGTCGGCGACGGTGTTCGACAGCTTCAACGTCGCCATCCTCTCGACGGTTGCCCCGATCATCCAGCAACTCCACGGTCTGACCAACACGCAGTGGGGGCTGGTGAATCTGATCATTCGCATCGGCGCCGTCGTCTCGTTCTTCATCCTCATCCTTGCCGACCGCTTCGGACGGCGTGCGCTGATCACGCTGACCATTCTCGGCTACGCGCTGTTCACCGGCCTCACCGGCATGACGCGCAGCATCGAAATGTTCACGCTCTGGCAGTTCTGTGCGCGCATCTTCCTGGCGGCGGAGTTCGCGCTCGCGCTGATCATCATCGGCGAGGAATATCCGACGCGTTGGCGCAGCTTCGGCATTTCGCTGCTTGCCGGCGTCGGCGCGCTCGGCACCATCGCCGCGTTTCTCACGGCGCGCATCGTCTTGGTGCGCGCCGACTGGCACACCATGTATCTGCTGGGGTTGATCCCGGTGGCGCTGGTGTTCTTCTTCCGGCTCGGGATGCGCGAGACGCGCCGCTTCGACCAACTGCGGCGCGACGGCCGCTCCCACGACTCGTGGCGCGCCCAGCTGGCGGGCTTGCGCGTCCCGTTTCAGCGGCGCTACCGGAAACGATCGCTGCTGGTGACGCTCATTTGGAATTGCAGTCACATGGTGACCAGCCCGGCGGTGACCTTCTGGACCATTCATGCGGCTCGCGATCTCGGCTACGCGCCGCAGCAATACACCATCGTCGTCGCCGGCGGGTATTTGTTCGGCTTCCTGTTCGGCGCGCCGGCGGCGGGTTTCTCCATGAACCGATGGGGGAGAAGGCTAAGCTGCTCCATCTACTACCTGGCAGCGGCGGTCACGATCTTCGTTCTCTTCCGCGTCAACTCTGCCAACCTCGCGCTGCAAACGCTGATGATGTCGGCGTGCATCTTCTGCTTCCTCGGCGCCGGTGCCGCCACCAACACCTTTGCCACCGAGCTCTTCCCTACCGAGATCCGCGCCACCGGCTACAGCTGGACGACCAACCTCTTCGGCCGTTTCACCGAGATCGTCACGCCGGTCGCCATCGGCTGGCTCGCCGACCGCATTGGCATTCCGTGGGCCGTAGGGGTGATGGCCATCGGCCCGGTGATCGGCGGCCTGATCGTCCTGGCGTATGCTCCGGAGACGCGGGGCAAGACGCTAGAAGAGATCAGCCGCGAGTTGGATGGAGAGCAAGCGGGAACCCACCGGTCCCTCGGTCACGCCGCCTCCTGAGTGCACGGTCACGGCTGCTCACCGCAGGCTGTCGCCGCCGTAGGCTGCATCGAGGATCTCGATCGGGTGACGCACGGGCAGCATGACGCCGTCACGGCGCAGCGCCGCCTGAATCTGCATCGTACAGCCGGGATTGGCGGCCGCCACGCACCGTGCGCCGGTGGCGCGGATGTTCGCCGCCTTGCGGTCACCCAGCCGCCGCGCCATCTCCGGCTCGGTGAGGTTGTAGCTGCCGGCGCTGCCGCAGCACGTGTCGGCGTCGGCAAGCTCGACGAGCTCGAGTCCCGGGATCTGCTGCAGTAACCGGCGCGGCGCTTCGCGCACCCCCTGGCCGTGAGCCAGATGACAGGCATCGTGATAGGTCACGCACGCGTGCACCGGATGGGTCGGCGGCACCAACTCGATCGCGGCCAGAAACTCGGTGACGTCGCGCACCTTGGCGCTGAACGCGTGGGCGCGCGCCGCGTAAACCGGATCGTCCGCGAGCAGCTCGCCATATTGTTTCAGCATAGCGCCACAACCCGCGGCGTTGGCGATCACTGCGTCGAGACTGGGGGAAAACGTGTCGAGATTGTGCCGTGCACAATCGAGCGCCTCGCGCCTCGCACCGGCGTGCAGGTAGAGCGCACCGCAGCATCCCTGCCGCCCCGGTGTCTCGACGGCGCACCCGTTGCGTGCCAGCACCCGCAGCGTAGCGCGATTGGTTTCCGGAAAGAGCACCTGCGCCACACAACCGGCGATGAAGCCGACGCGATGACGTTCCGCGTGGCGCGCAGGAACCAACTCCGGCACCGGCTCCCACCAGCCGAGGCGCGGCAGCATGGCCGCCGCGCCGCTGAAGCGGCGTACGATGTTCAGGACACCGATCAGATCGAGGAAGCGCAGCGGCAGAAGCAATGCTCGCAGCACCTGTGGATGCGGAAACAGCAGGGTGATCAACCGGCGGCGCAGCCGATCGACGAAAGGACGCGGGTGCTCCGCTTCGACACACGAACGTGCCGATTCGATGAGATCGCCGTAGCGCACGCCCGACGGACACGCCGTCTCGCAAGCACGGCAACCAAGGCAGAGGTCGAGGTGTCGCACGACATCGGGTGTCAGCGGCAGCGAGCCATCTTCGAGCCCCTTCATGAGATAGATGCGGCCGCGCGGCGAATCCATCTCGGTGCCCAGCTCGACGTACGTCGGGCACGCGGATAAGCACAGCCCACAGTGCACGCAGTCGAGGAACTTGTCGTATTCAACGAAACGCCGCCTTGGCGCTGCGATGCCCGCTTCCACTAGCGTGCCCTCTCAGAAGTTCGCCGCGTACACTCGGGAAACAACAAGGGACGACGCGCCCAGCGTGTACCCTCACCCTCCCCTCTCCCGCACATCCGTTCAGCGTGGGAGAGGGGAGGGTGAGGGCACTTGATGACCCGCAGCCACTTTGGTTTGTTCGCTGAACTTCCGAGACAGGGCATCAAATCCCTCCCACAAACCGCCCGGGGCTCAGGCGCGCGTGCGGATCGAGCGTCCGTTTGATCCCGCGCATCAGCTCGAGGCCGGGTATATCTGCGCCCCACGGATCCAGATGGGCCTTCAGCGCCGTCGGCAGCACGTCGAACACCGCCCAACCGCCCAGACGGCGCAGCGTCGCACGCACCCAGCCGGCGAGCTCTGACAACGGCTCGTGCGCCGCATCGCTGCCGTCCAGCCGCAGCACCGCAACCCCGCTGCCGACGTGCGCCAGCATCGCGAGCTCGAACCCGCGCCGCGTGCCTTCGTCTTCGAGACGCGACAACACCTCGGGAAGATGCGATGCCGAGACGCTCAGCCGGCATCCCCACCTGTCGCTGCCGCCGCCGGCAGGGCCGGCCGCCGGCCAGTCTCGCAAGGCATGGCGCAGGCGGGCGCTCTGCACGGCGTCGTAAACCTGAACATCCCGATCGTGGCAGCTGGCGCGCACGCGTTCCGCTTGGACGGCGATTTCATCCTCAAGGCCGCCGCAACTGACCACGACCGCCGGGCCGTCGATCGCGCACCGCCTTGCCCCTGCGCCATTGAGCATATCGACGGACAACGGTGCCAGCGCGGCAGACAGCAGCGCCAGCGCCGTGGTGGTCGCCGCTGCCGTCGTTGCAGCGGGAACAACGATGGCCACCTCATGCTCCGGGAGTGGTCGCAATTTGAACGTCGCTTCGACGATGATGCCCAGGCTGCCGTATGATCCGGTGAACAACTTCATCAGATCGTAGCCGGCGACGTTCTTGACGACACGCCCGCCTCCCTTCACCAGCGTGCCGTCGGCCAGCACCGCTTTGATGCCGATGAGCAGGTCGCGCACCTTACCGTGCGACACGCGCAGCGGTCCCGACGCGTCGGCGGCAATCAGTCCGCCGATCGTCGTCCGCTCGGGATGCGGCGGGTCCAAGGGCAGATGCTGGCCGCTCTGTCCCAGCAGGGCATTGAGCTCGGCCAACGTGACACCGGCTTCGACGCTCACCGTCATGTCCGCCGCCTCGTGTGCCAGAACCTGCCGCAAGCGGCGCGTCGACAGCGCGACGTCGTAGCGCCGCGGCGGACGGCCGACCGTGAGCCGCGACCCCATGCCGACCGGAATCAGTGCGCCGTCAGCCTCAGCAATCGCCGCGACACAACGGCACAGCTCATCCACCGTTGCGGGCGAGACGACGCAGCTCGGAGTCACGCCGTCGACGGTGAAGGCGCAAGCGCGGTCCCCATTCGCAACTGCATTCGCGCCGACGATGGTGCGCAGATTGTCAATCACAAGCACGGCCTTGTGACTGCCTCTTGCTCCCTCTCCGAACCAAGGAGAGGGCCGGGGTGAGGTTTGGAAGACGGACTCTCGGCAGGTTCACTGGAGATGATCATAGCCCTGCTCACATCGCGGCTTGCCGGTGCGGACGCGTCGTCTCCACACACGCGCCGGGCGTGGGGAAGATCTTGCCGGGATTGCAGCGCAGCTCCGGATCGAAGACGCGCCGCAGCTGACTCATCACCAACAGATCCTGCGGCGAAAACAACAGGGGCATCTGTGCGATCTTCTCGACACCAATGCCGTGCTCGCCGGTGACGCTGCCACCCAACTCGACACACGCTTCGAGAATCTCACGCCCCGCCGCCAGCACGCGACGCACCTGCTCGGGGTCGCGCTCGTCGAACAGCACGATGGGATGGATGTTGCCGTCGCCGGCATGGAACACGTTGCCGATGCGCAGCTGATAGCGCCGCCCGATGTCGACAATGCGGCGCAGGATCTCCGGAACCTTGGTGCGCGGTACGACGCCGTCTTGCGTGCAGTAGTTGGGCGCCAGCCGGCCGACCGCGCCAAAGGCGCGCTTGCGGCTCTTCCACAACGCGGCGCGCTCCGCTTCGTCCTGGGCGACGCGCACGTCGCGCGCATGATTGGCGCGACAGATCTCCGCGACGCGCTGGGCCTGCTGCTCGAGCCCGGCTGCAAGACCGTCGAGCTCGACGATGAGCACGGCACCGGCGTCGGTCGGAAACCCGAAGTGGAACGCGTCTTCCACCGCGGTGATGATCAACTGGTCCATCATCTCCAGCGCCGCTGGAACCATGCCCGCGGCAATGATGCCGGAGACCGTGGCGGTGGCGTCGTCGACAGACTCGAAGATGCCGAGCAGCGTCTTCCACGCTTCGGGTTGGCGCACCAGCCGCAACGTTGCTGTCGTCACGACTCCGAAGGTGCCTTCGCTTCCGACTACCAAGCCGGTGAGATCGTACCCCGGGACATCCTCGACGGCGCCGCCGAGCTGCACGACTTCTCCGCTGGGCAGCACCAGCTCAACGCCGAGCACGTGGTTGGTGGTCACCCCGTACTTCAGCGTGTGCGGACCGCCGGAGTTCTCGGCGATGTTGCCGCCGATCGAGCAGGCCATCTGACTGGATGGGTCGGGCGCATAGCACAGCCCGTGCTGCTTTACCGCGTTGGTGACCCACAGGTTTACTACGCCGGCTTCGACGACCGCCCGGCGGTTGATGAGGTCGATCTCAATGATGCGGTTCATCCGGCTGGTGCCGATCATCACCGGCGCACCCACTGGCAGGCAGCCGCCGCTCAGTCCGGTGCCGGCGCCACGCGGTACGAAGGCGATGTGCTCACGCTGCAGCAGGCGGAGGATCTGCGCCACCTGCTCCGTGGTGCGTGGCAACACCACGACCTCCGGAGCGTTCTTCTCCAGGGTATAGCCGTCACACTCGTAGACGCGTAGCTCGGTCGGGCGGGCGACGACGCCGTCGGCGCCGGCGATGGTGCGGAGGGCGTCGAGGATTCGTGCGTCGAGCATCTTTGACACCCTATCGACCGCTGGCTAATAGCACAAGAATAATGGCGACCACCGCTCCGTTGGAACCCCCGTCACGAGTGCTGCTCGGCCCCGGGCCCAGCACCGTAAGTACACGTGTGCTGCGTGCGATGAGCATTCCGCTCGTCGGCCACCTCGATCCGGCCTTCCTGCGCATCATGGATGAGACCAAGCGGCTGCTGCAGTTCGCCTTCCAGACGCGCAACGAGCTGACCATCCCGATCTCCGGCACCGGTAGCGCCGGAATGGAAGCGTGCTTGGTGAATCTGCTCGAGCCCGGCGACACCGCCGTCATCTGCATCAACGGTGTCTTCGGCACGCGCATGGCCGACATCGTCGAGCGCTGCGGCGCGAGGCTGGTGAAGGTCGAAGCGCCATGGGGCCGCGTGATTGATGCGGCCGATGTGGCGGCTGCATTGAAGCAGGCGGCGCAACCGAAGCTCGTGGCGATCGTGCACGCCGAGACCTCGACCGGCGCGTGGCAGCCGCTGGAGGAGATCGGCAAGCTTGCCTATGCGGCCGGCGCGTTGTTCGTGGTCGACACGGTCACCTCGCTCGGCGGCCATCCCGTCCACGTCGACGACTGGGGCATCGACGCCTGCTACAGCGGTACGCAGAAGTGTCTCAGCTGCCCGCCGGGCTTGTCGCCGGTGACGTTCAGTCCCCGCGCCGTTGACGTGCTGCGACGGCGCAAGACGAAGGTGCAGAGCTGGTACCTCGACTTGACGATGATCGAGAAGTACTGGGGTGCCGAGCGCGTCTACCATCACACCGCGCCGATCACCATGAACTACGCGCTCTACGAAGCCCTGCGCATCATCGAAGAGGAAGGGCTCGAGGCGCGCTGGGCACGCCACGAGCGCAATCATCAGGCATTGAAGGCCGGCTTGGCGGCGATTGGGCTCGGCATCGCGTCGCAAGAGGGGAGCCAGTTGTGGACGCTGAACAGCGTGCACATTCCCGACGGCGTCGATGATGCGAAAGTCCGCGGCGCGCTGCTCGACGAGCTCAACATCGAAATCGGCGGCGGCCTCGGGCCGCTGAAGGGCAAGACCTGGCGCATCGGGCTGATGGGCGAGTCGAGCACCACCGCCAACGTCCTCCTGGTGCTCAGCGCCCTCGAGCGTGTCTTGCCGCGCTACGGGCATGCGGTTGGCGCCGGCGCGGCGGTGGCGGCGGCGGAACGCGTGTACGCCGCGTAAGTGTTGAGTGGTACGTGTTGAGTGTTCAGTAGTGCGGGCTGCACGACAACGGGGGCTGCGTGTTGCCGCGCTGCTGGCGCTCACGCTCGTGGCCTGCGCGCAGCTGCCCGCATCGCGTCAACCTTCGCCGGACATCCAGCAACCACATTTGGTGTCGCTGACTTCGGATGAGTGCCACGCGCTGGTGCACGACGACGCCTCGCTGGACAGCTTGCGCCAAGCGCTGGCGCGCAGCCTCGATTATCTCGAGCATGTGCCCCCCGATCGCCAGCTGCCGGCGCTTGATCAGCATGTGACTGTCGGTGCGTTGCAATCCATACTCACCGCACTGCTGGGAAGTAGCGATCCGGCTCAGGAGGTGTGCGATCGGCTGCGGCTCTATCGCGTCGAGTTGCCCAAGCCGTTGCTGGTGACCGGCTACTACCAGCCCGAATTGCCCGCGAGCCGCGAGCGCACCGCGCGCTTTCAGTATCCGCTGTATCGCACGCCGAGCGACCTAGTCGACGTCGACCTCGGGCAGTTTTGTGACGGCTGTGGCGGACGCACCGGGCACGGACGCGTACAAGACGGCAAGCTGGTTCCCTACTATTCGCGCGCCGAGATCGACGCCGGTGTGCTCACCGGCAGTGGCGCCGAGTTGGCCTGGCTCGACGATCCGGTGGAAGCATTTTTTCTGCATGTCCAGGGCTCCGCATTGCTGCGCTTCGACGACGGCGTGCACATGGAAATCAGCTACAGCAGCTCGAACGGACGGCCGTATACCAGCATCGGCCGGGTCCTGATCGACCAGGGCAAGATGGCGCGCGACGCCATGTCGCTCTCAGCGCTCAAGGACTATCTGCGCACGCATCCGGACGAACAAGCGGGGCTGATGGCGGCCAACCAGCGCTACATCTTCTTTCGCACCGTGGTGGTTGGCCCGATCGGCAGCGCGGGGGTCCCGCTGACGGCCGGGCGTTCGATCGCTGCCGACGCCAGCATCTATCCGCCGGGCGCGTTGACGTTTCTGCGCATCGATCCGCGCGATCAGCCATCGGCCAACGGCCAACAGCCGGCCTTCCAGCGCTTCGCCGTCATCCAGGATACCGGCACGGCGATTACCGGGCCGAATCGTATCGACGTCTTCTGGGGCGCCGGCTCGACCGCGGAAACGATCGCCGGCGAGATGCGCAACCCCGGCGAGCTGTACCTCGTCCTGCCGCACGAAGAGCCTCTCGGACTTGGAAGCCCGTAGCGACCCAACCCTGTCCTGAGCCCCGTCGACGGGGGGGAGCGGTCCCGCCCGAAGCGCCGCCGACCGTAAGTCTGTTGACTTCGCCGGACGCGCAACAAATATGGTCTGCATGATGGACTGGTGTGGTGGGGACTGCTGATGCGAAAACTCTTGGCGGTCCTACTCGTCGGCGTGGCCCTGGCGACGGCGGGGGTGTGGTGGGTCAAGTTCGAGCACTCGGCACCGAAAGTATCGTTGGGTGCTCCGTTGACCGTTCTGGGCCGCACGACGCCGTTCGATGTCGACGTGCACACCGGCACCCCGGGGCTGCGCGACGCCAAGGTGCGACTCGTCGCCAATGGCAGCGGCGCCAACGGTGCGAGCTTCGATTTGCTGACCACCGCGTACCCGCCCGGGAGCTTTGCTACCAGCGCCGTCACCGATACCCGCCTGCATGTCGAGGCCGACCTGGTTACGCTCAAGGTTCCAGAGGGCGCGGCTACTGTCGAGGTCTTTGTCGACACCTATGCGTGGCACCTGTTCGCTCAACCCAGCGGACCGCTGCTGACGGTGCCGGTTACCGTGCATCTCACGCCACCGAAGATCGAGCTGCTCACCACGCAACACAACGTCCGCCTCGGCGGGGCCGACGTCGTGGTCTACCGCCAGTCGGCCGATACGACGCGCAGCGGTGTCGAGGTGGACAAGTATTTCTTCCCGGCAATCACCAACTTCTTCAGCGATCCCTCGGTCGCCCTGGCGTTCTTCGCCGTGCCGCAAGACCTGACACCCAGCGTGCGTCCGCGGCTGGTCGCCAGCGATGTGGTCGGCAACCGGCGCGAAGTGGCGCTGCCGTGCACGATCAAGCCGCGGGAATTCGCTGAGCGTACCTTGGCCATCGACGATGACTTCCTGACGCGCAAGGTTGCGGACCTGGAGCACGAGAATAGTCTGCCGCCGACCGCCGATCTTGTCGCCGGGTATCTGGCAATCAATCGGGAGTTGCGGCAGCGCAATGAAACACAAATCCATGATCTGACCGCACGGTCGCACCCGCAGCCGTTATGGAGCGGCGTATTCCACCGCCAATCGAACGCCGCGCCGCTGAGCTCCTTTGCCGACCGCCGCACGTACACACACAACGGCGAGGTCATCGATCATCAGACCCATCTCGGCTTTGACCTCGCGTCGCTGAAGCTCAGCCCAGTGGAAGCCGCGCAGAACGGCGTGGTGGTGTTTGCCGGCAATCTCGGTATCTATGGCAATACCGTTCTGCTCGATCACGGCATGGGCATCTTTTCCTTGTACGGGCACTTGAGCACGATCGCGGTACAGCCGGGTGTCCGCGTGACCACCGGGCAAACGCTTGGACAGACCGGCGAGACCGGCCTCGCGGGTGGCGATCACCTGCATTTCTCGATACTGTTGAACGGTGTGCACGTGGATCCGGTGGAATGGTGGGATGCGCATTGGCTGCACGATCACGTCACCCCGAAGCTGACGATGTTTCCCCGAGCGACGACAGAATCCCCCGCGGCCGGCGCGGCAGCGAGTAACCTGTCGGGCTTGGCAGCCCCTAGCGACCAACGGGAGCGGACCATAGAAAAGACGCCGGCCGCAGGCCCCATGGAAAGGGCGCCGGCCGCAGGCCCCATAGAAAGGACGCCGACCGCAGGCCATGAGCAAACCCACCCGTGAGACGCAGCTGCGCTCCGGCGAGCAGCGATTGCAAGAATGGGGGCTCGCCCCCGATGCCGCGGCCGCCGCGCTACGCGCCGTTGCCGGCCGTGACGCGGCCGCCGACCTTGCCATTGCGGCGCGCCTTGGGGCGCAAGCCGACGCTGCCAGTGTCGACGCGTTGCTGGCGCTGGAAGGCAGCCGCGCCGACAAGTTGCTGCACAAGGAAGTGCGACGCTCGCTCTATCGCTTGGAGCAGCGCGGCCTGACGGTTCCGCAAGCGGAGTCGGAGAAACCGGTGGCCTTGGCGGCGGGGCCGGTACTCGAAGGCTACGTCTCAACCGTCGACGGCCGCGGCGACCAGCTGGTGTGGCTGATCAAGCCGCGGCCCAGCGGCGTGGCGCATCTCTTCGCAGTGCTCAACGATCCCGAAGGGCTGCGCGAGGTTGAGCTCTCGGAGACGTCGCGCAAAGCGCTGCGCGCCGCGCAACAGGAGTTGTTCAGCCGCCACGAGCTCCGCATGGTCGAGGCCGATTGGCGGTATTGCGATCATCTCATCGACCGCGCGTTCCATTGGGCGACGGAAAAAGGCCACACGATCAGCGGCGACTATCGTGGATTCCGCGCCCAGCTGACGAAGGAGCCGGTGCATGACGTGCCGTCGCTGGCGCGCGCCCAACTCGACGTGGATGCCGTGCGCGCCGACGCGCGTGTGCTCGCCGAATCGGAGACGTTGCTCGAAGAGAAGGAGTTCCGCACGTGGTTCTTTGATCCTGACACGGTGCGACCGTACCTCGACGAGGCCAAGCAGATCAAAGACAGCCCGCTCGTGCTCAACGAAGCGCAGCAACAAGAGCGGGTGCGCCAGGTGATCGACCGCGCCGTGGAGGAGCTGTACGGCGGCGATCTGCGAGACAGCTGGGTGCGGCGCTTCGACGCCATGGCGTACTTCTTCCTCGTCACCAAGCGCCGTTCGGCCGCACGGCGCGCCCTCGCGGTATCGCTGGCGCTGGAAAGCAGCACCCGCGGTGGGCGCGACATCCCGTTCTGCGAAACCCTGGCACGCAGCAGCATCGTTGCCTTCATGCAGATGGAAGAGCAACGCGAGCAAGAGGAGAAGAAAGGCTCGTTGGTGGTCACGCCGCAGGAAGCGGCGCGTGAGATGGAACGGAAGCGCTGACGCGAAATGTCTAATGGTGAATGCAGAGTCATCTTCTGAATTCACCATTCAGCATTCATCATTCACCATTCGCCGCGGCCTTCTTAGGCCGCGGCGCAGACCAGCGTGTGCGCCGTCGCCTCAGTGATCCGCACGGACGCCAACTCGCCGGGGGACGCGCCGTTGGCGGGAAAGACCGCGGTCTTGAACTGCGGCGTCTTACCGGCCAACCAACCCTCGTGCCGGCGTGCCGGGCCTTCGACCAAGACCTCGGTCGTCGCCCCGATCAATGCGTGATTGATGGCCACCGACTGCTCTTCCTGCAACGCGATGATCGCCTGCAGCCGGCGACTCTTCTCCTCCTCCGACACGGTCTCGGGCCACTTGAACGCCTTGGTGCCGCTGCGCGCCGAGTACTTGAACATGAACGCGCTGTCATAGCGCACGCTGCGCATGAGCACGCAGGTGGCAAGGAAGTCGGCCTCGTCTTCCCCCGGGAAGCCGACGATGATGTCGGTAGTCAGCGCAATGCCGGGAATGGCGCGGCGCAGTCGCTCAACTAGGTCGAGATATGCGGCAGCGGTGTAGCCGCGCTCCATCCGCGCCAAGACACGATCAGAACCCGATTGCAGCGGCAAGTGGAGCTGCGGGCAGACCTTCTCACAGCTCGCCATCGCGGCGATGACGCTGGCGGTCATGTCGGAGGGATGCGGTGAGGTGAAGCGAATGCGCTCGATGCCGCCGATCGCGTTCGTCTGCCGCAGCAGCGCGCCGAAATCGACGTCGCCATCGCGGTAGGCATTGACCGTCTGTCCTAGGTAGACGACCTCGCGAAAGCCGTCAGCGGCGAGTTGGCGGACCTGTGCGAGGATCGCCGCGGCCGGCAGACTGCGCTCGCGGCCGCGCACGTAGGGCACGACGCAGAAGGTGCAGAACTTGTCGCAGCCGCGCATGATCGTCAGCCAGGCACGCACGCCGCGCTCACGCTGCGGAACGAGGTCGGCGTAGGTTTCATCGCGATCGAGACGCACATCGACTTGCGGATCACCGGCGCCGTTGCCGAGCAGCTCGGGCAAGCGGCGATAGGCGTCGGGGCCGACGATGAAGTCGACGAACGGCAGCCGGGTCATGAGCGTGTCGCGCAGATGCTGCGCCATGCATCCCGTCACGCCGAGCTGCACCTCGGGACGGTGCGCTTTGTAGCGCACCAGATCGCCGAGACGGCCGACGACGCGCTCCTCGGCGCGCTCGCGAATGGCGCAGGTGTTGAGCAGGATCACGTCGGCGCCCGCCGGATCGTCGGTGCGCCGGTAGCCGTGGCTGCCCAGATGGCCGAACAACAGCTCGGTGTCCGCCAGATTCATCTGGCAGCCGTAGGTTTCGATGTAGACGCTGCGCATTTTTGGTCGTGACGAGTGATGAGTGGCGAGTGACGAGCAAAGAGGAAGAACCGACTCCGCGCTTGTCACTCGTCACTCATCACTGGCCTCCTTCCGCTTGCCCCGGTCTCGGGTCGTCTATATATCTGTGACGCGAAACCGTTACAATGTGAGGCCAACCATGGCGCGAAGTTCCTTCGAACAGCTCGAAGCCAGCCTGCTTTTCTGCCCCAAGTGCCGCGAAGCCGTCGAAGTCCGCAAGCGC
>CAZTDK010000110.1:0-12445 GCA_964611965.1 uncultured Binatia bacterium (SeqCode)
CGCCGGGACGATCGCCGGCTTGCTCGCCGCTGCCCTGTCCCTGTCCCTCGCGCTGCCCGACGACCTGGCCGGGCTGCGATTCGCCGTCGCCTTGCCCGACACCGGGGGCGTTGTCGCCGTAGACGAAGCGGTACTCTTTGATGCCGCGGATGGGAACCTTGATGACACGTTCGCGGTCCTTGCCGATGATCGATTCTTCGGCAACGATATCGGCGATGTTTTCGCGGATGGACTGGCGCACCTTCTGCCGGTGGCGCAAGCGGTCGCCGGACGAGCGATCACTGCGTGCGGCGTCGGCGTGGCGAAATGGGCGGAAGATGGATTCGGGCACGGACATGAGCGTGAAACGGAAGACGGGACACGGGACACGGGGAACCCGGCTCGGGCTCACGTGTCCCGTGCCCGTTGTCGTCTCAATCCTTCCACAGATTGTTCGCGGCGTATTTCAGGATGACGTCGACGCAGCTCGGGCAGTAGCCGCTCTCGAGCAGGCTGTTGACCATGGTCGTGTATTTCTCGGTCTGCTCCTCGTCGCGGGTGCGGGCTTTGGTGATGATCCGGCTGATGTCGCGCACCGACGTCATCAATTTCTTCTCGATGGCCTCCTTCAACGGTTCGTAGCTGCGGTAACTGATCTTCTCGCCGCGCCGTGTCGCGGCCCATAGGTAGGCGATCACTTCCTGCCGGAAGCCTTCGGCGGCCGAACCGATGATGGCGATCTGTTCCTCGATCGATTTCAGGAACCCCTCATCCGGCTGCAGCTCCTCCTTGGTGTTGCGGTCCTTGACTCGGGTTTTGTTCACGTAGGCTTCCGCGTGATCGAGGTAGTTCTGGAACAGTGACTCGGCCTGTTCCTGGTATGAGTAGACAAAGGCTTTGGTGATCTCCTTCTCCAGCACGTCGAGGTACTCTTTGTGGAGAATGTCCTGCAGGTAGTCGAGGTATTGTTTGCGCGTATCGTCGGGCAACTCGGCTTCCTTCGTCATGTTGATCAGCGATTCGCGCACGCTGATGGGGTTGATGCAGTTGCCGACGACGTTGTCGGAGAGCGCGTTGTCGAGCGCTTTCATGATGAAGCGCGTGGAGATGCCGCTCATGCCTTCGCGCTTGGTGTCGTCGCGTAGTTCCTGCACGTCGATCTTCTTGGTCTTCCCCTTCTCGACGACCTCCTCGCCGTTGTAGAGCTTCAGTTTGGTCATCAGATCGCATTTGTTGGTGGCTTCGAGACGTGAGAGGATGGCGAACATCGAGGCGATTTCCAGCGTGTGCGGCGCCACGTGGGCGCGGAAGTCGGAGTTGCGGATGATCTTCTGATAGATCTTCACTTCCTCCGAGAGGCGCAGGTTGTAGGGAACCTTGACGACGACGATCCGGTCGAGGATCGCTTCGTTGGTGTGGTCGGCCTTGAACTTCTGCCATTCGGCTTCGTTGGAGTGCGCCACAATGACCGTATCGACGTAGACCATGCCGTGACGGCCGGGCGCCGGGATCACCTTTTCTTGCGTCGCGGTGATCATCGCGTGCAGGTATTCGGTTTCGTTTTTGAAGACCTCGATGAACTCGACCATGCCCCGGTTGCCGACATTGAGCGCGCCGTTGAGGTCGAGGACGCGCGGGTCGCCTTCGGAGTAGAGGTCGAGCTTGGAGATGTCTTCGCTGCCGATGAGCACCGAGGTGTCCTGGTTATTCGGGTCGACCGGGGGGACAACGCCGATCCCAACGCGGTTGCGCTTCGAGAACGTGCGCGTAATGACCGGCACCTCTTCGTAGCGTTCGCCGAACTCTTCCTTGATGCGGAAGCGGCACACCGGGCAGAGATCGCCTTCGACGTGCACGCCGAGCATCTTCTCGAATTCGCGCCGCAGGTGGCGGGGGATGAGGTGCAAGGGTTCCTCTGCCATGGGGCAGCCTTCGATGGCGTAGAACGGCTCGCTCTCTTCGAGGCCGTGTTGGAGCTTTTCGACGAGGGAACTCTTGCCTGAGCCGACGGGGCCCATGAGGTAGAGGACTTGGCGGCTCTCCTCGCCCTTCAGCGCCGCGGAATGGAAGTAACGGGCGATCTGCGCCACCACCTTTTCGATGCCGAAGAACTCATCGGCGAAAAAGCTGTAGACCTTGACGGACTCATCCTTGAAGAGGCGCTTGGCCCGTGCGTCTTCGGTCTCGTTGATGTCGCGCACACCAACCTTCACGATGACATCGTGCATCCGGGCGTGCGCCAGCTTGGTGAGCCCGGGCTCCTGCCGGATCTTCTCGAGATAATCCAGCAGCGTACCGCGCCACTCTCGGACATCCCGGGTGGCCCGGTCTTGTTGGATCAGCTTTTCAAAAGTCGCCTTGTCGTGGTCCATGACCCGCTCCTTCCGCGATAAGCCGTCCGCATGCCCGCCCCACTCCTCCACCGCCTCAGCCCTACGTCATTCGCACCGGGTCTTTCAATGTGAAATTATACCGCTCGCCAGAAGCACCAATCCAGCGAGGGAGGTGAAGCAGTGGGATGTGAGAAACCAACGGGGCGCGTTCAAGAGGACGAGGCGGGTGAAGCAACAGTCGGCAAGGGTTCACTGCGCTCACTGCTCTCCCTTCCTTGAAGCTAACATCGCAAGAAAAACGCTAACATCCCCAATTCGCTCCGTCAAGAAAATTTCCGTGGTGCGCCGCGTCAACTCGCGTGCGCCCGCGCGCGCGACCCGCGCCTGGCGCGCACGCAGGCGTGACACGACGCCGGCCGCCAGCTACATGTGCAGCCCGGGAAGGAGTTACGTATGACCATGCCTACCGCGCCACCGTTGCCACAAGCGCTGCTCGTCGCGATGGACTTCTCGCCGAGCGCGCGGCGCGCCCTCGAGCGCGCGGTGAGCTGGGCGGCGAAGGGCGAGGTGACGGCGCTGCACGTCGTTGATACCGGTTTCGCCGCGCGGATCGAAGCGCACGGACTGGGAGAGGCGGCGGCTACCATGGCCAAGCTGCGGGCGCGCGCCGAGGAGGAGTTCGGCTGGTTGGTGCAGGAAAAAGGCGCCGATGTCGTGTCGCCGATGGTTGTCGAGGGCGTCCCGTTCGTCGAGATCGTCAAGATCGCCAACGATCTCGAGGTTGACATGATCGTCATGGGTGCGCACCGGGCGACCTCGAGCTTGGAGGAGTTCCTCTTCGGCAGCACGGCGGAAAAGGTGCTGCGCACCAGCCGCTGCCCTGTCCTGTGCATGCCATAGGCCCGCGGCCGCAGGCCTTCAGTCTGTGGCTGGAGCCTGATAGAAGACTGGCACGCGTTGGGGCATAGGCAGTGGGTAGAGGAATGAGAGTGCTGCTGGGTCTGTCGCTCGCCGTGTGGCTGGTGGGTTGTGAGGGCAGTATGATGGAGACGCAGTTTCAACCCTGCACGACGCTGGGGCAGCAGTGCGATCTCGGTAACGGCGTGCTCGGCGTCTGCTTCGATGTCGCATGCCCTGGCGGGCAGGAACCACCGTGCTTCACGTGCGCGAAACAACACTGATCGAAACGATGCGTGGACCCGCCCTTGCTCGAGAGGGCGGGGCGGGATGGGGGATTGGGAATGGTTAGGCCACTGGTTGGTACCGAGGAACACAAACGCCTCTTCTGCCAGACATTCATAGATACGCACGAAAAATACACGCCTGCGGAGCTGAGCTTCCCAGAGATCGATGCCGGGATCCGGGCGCGGCTGCTGGGCCTGCCGATCTGGGACGAGGCAGTGAATACCGAACGCGAAACGGCGTACAAAGTGCAACGTATGGCAGACTTTGAACCCGATCCGTTGGTGCGTGAGGCGATCGCTCTGCAGGGGTTCGAGGAAGGCCGGCACGCTGCGTTACTCGATCTACTGACCCGGCGCTATGAGATTCCCGTCAAGCGGCGCACTGAACAGCCCGACGTGCGCAATGTGCCGTGGGAGTTCACCCGCACCGAGTACGGGGAGTGCTTCGATGCATTTTTCGCTTTCGGCCTGTTCGCGATCGCGCGCGAATCCGGCTTCTTCCCGCCGCCGCTGGTGACGCTGTTCGATCCGATCATGCAGGAGGAAGCACGCCACGTGCTCTTCTTCGTGAATTGGATTGCCTATCGGCGGGCGCATTTGCCGGCGTTCAGCCGGCCGGTGTTGGACGCCAAGCGCGGTGTGGCCGTGGTGCTGCAGATCATCAGCCGCGTGCGCACGGCGTTCGACCTCGGCGGTAGCGAGCAGGACAACTTCGCGATGAACAGCCACGGCTCGCTCGGCGACTTTTCGCTGCGCGGCTATCTCGAGATCTGCCTGCGCGAGAACGAGCGCCGCCTCAGCCTCTACGATGCGAGCTTGTTGCGTCCGCAGTTTGTGCCCCGTCTGGCGAGGCTCGCCCTGAAGGTGCTGCCGAAGGCGTGAACAGGGCGGGCCCTGACACGATGCCGATGCTGGAACGTGGTGATCACCTGCTAACGTCGGCGTTGACACTCGGCGCGGTGCTCGTCAAGCCGATGGAACTGGGGCGGGAGGATCTGCAGCGGACCTACGAGGAGGCGCTTACAACAGCTGCGGTTGAGCTGCTTGATGGCGTGCGCTTCCAGGCGTGCTTCCAAAGCACAGATCAAGCTTTCAAGACGTGAGGCTGTCCCAGAAGTCGCAGTGATGGAATTCTGCGAAGTCGTCGATCAGCGCGCTGCCGCCTGGCCGCAGGGACATGACCTGAGAATTCTGTGGATCGAATGCTGGCCACGCCGGATCACCCTTCGACAGTGGGCGCCCCTGCGCCGCGAAGGCGCTCCAGTAGCGTTGCATCTGGCTCCCCAGGGCTTGCTGCGCGGCTGTCGTCGGCCCCTGGAACGGCGTGTAGTCGAAGAGATAGTGCACGTCCGATGAGTGATAGGCGCCGCTCGGCATGCCGTTCTGTACGCCCGGCGGCGCGTTCGGGTCGTCGAACTCATAGCCGTAGGTAGCGGTCAAGCCGGAGAGCAGCCGGCGCACCGAGTCTGTAGGACAGGACAGCGCTGCATCGGTCAGCAGGGCCCCGAACGCATAGCCCGGGTCTGAATAGTTGCTGGCCGGATATTCGGCGAGGATTTGCTTCGCTTTCGTTGATCCGAAGATGAAGCTCACGGCTCCGGGGTAAATGGCGGGACTCATCGGGAAGCCGCCCGGCGCGGCGGTGGCCGCGAACTGCAGCTCGTCGTGTGTGGTGCCGATAATGACCGGCACGCGGTTCCACCGGCCTGCTTGGATGGCGGTCAACACGTCTTCGGGGAGCACCGCGCCACTGGTGTTGGGCTGTGCGGTGAATGACGAACTGACGGCGAGCAGATCCGCAGCGGACTTTGAACGAAGACAGGTGGCCTGAGAACCGGGGTCCGTGCATCCCAGGGACGCTGCGAACTTGTCGCCGGTCTGCTCAGCTTGGGCGCGGGAGGCAGCGCCACACGGCGTGGTGCTACTGCCGCCGAGGAGTGTCCCAACGCCGGCGGGAACTACGAAGGCACCGCTTTGGATGATTGCGCGGTGGAAGAGGCCCGCCGCAGTCGGGGATGCGAGGTGGTAGCAGACCGCGGCGCCGCCCGCGGACTCCCCGGCAATCGTCACGTTCGCCGGGTTTCCGCCGAAGGCCGAGATGTTGTGCTGCACCCACACCATCGTCGCTTGCTGATCGAGCAGCCCGAGGTTCCCGGACGAATCGCTGGCGTCGGTGCTGAGCGAAGCCAAGGCGAGGAAGCCGAAGACGTTCAGCCGGTAATTGATGACGACCACGATGGTGCCGGTATCCGCAGCGAGCGCCGATGCATCCTGCTGATTGCCCGACCCGTTGACGGCACCGCCGCCGTGGATCCAAAGCAGGACCGGCAACCGACTCGCGGCGCGTGCCGTCGCCGGCCGGTAGACGCTCAGGTAGAGACAATCCTCGGCGTCGGAGCCCGGGCCGTTTGTGCTGGGGAGCTGTGCGCAGGCGACGGGCAAGGTTGTAGCCTCACGAATATCCGGCCACGCTGCCACCGGGGCTGGAGGTCTCCAGCGCAGCGCGCCAACCGGCGGGGCCGCGTAAGGGATGCCGAGGAATTGCTGCGCGCGTCCCGTGTCGATGCCGCGGATCATACCCGACTCGGTGCTCACGACCGGATCGCCTTGAACGACCTGCTGCTCGCCGCAGCCGGCGGCGACGAGCAGCAGACCGGTGACGGCGACGAGGGTAGGGATGCGGGCGGCGACGCGTTGCATGGGATCTCCTTCCGGGCCTGGGGCCTTTGTCCTAACAGGCCCGGAAGGACGTTTACAAGAAGCGTTTCAGTACGGCGCGGGCGGCAGGTCCTATGCCGCTTCGGCGAGCGGCTGACTCGTGAATACCAGGCTGTCACCCCGATAGTCGACCATGACGCGGCTGTGATCGTGCACCTCGCCGGCGATGATCTTGCGGCCCAAGGCGGTTTCAAGCTCCTTTTGCAGCAAGCGTTTGAGCGGCCGTGCGCCGTAGACCGGATCGAATCCGAGGTGCGCGAAATGGTCGAGCGCCGCATCGCTGAGCTGGATCTCGATCTTGCGCTCCGCCAAGCGGGCCCGCAGCCGATCGAGCTGGATGCTGACGATCTGCTTGAGCTGCTCGCGCGTCAGGCTGTGGAAGACGACCACCTCGTCGACGCGATTGAGGAACTCCGGCCGGAAGTGTTGGCGCAGCGCCTCAAGGACGTCGTTCTTCATGTGCTCGTAGGCCGCGGTGTCGTCGCCGCCACGGTACCCGAGGATGAGCTGACTGCCGATGTTCGAGGTCATGATGACCACGGTATTTTTGAAATCCACCGTGCGGCCCTGGCCGTCGGTGAGGCGGCCGTCATCGAGGATCTGCAGCATGACGTTGAACACGTCGTGGTGCGCCTTCTCGATCTCGTCGAACAGGATGACCGAGTACGGCCGGCGGCGCACCGCTTCGGTCAGTTGGCCGCCTTCTTCGTAGCCGACATAGCCCGGCGGCGCTCCGACGAGCCGGGCCACGGTGTGCTTTTCCATGTATTCGGACATATCGATGCGAATCATCGACGCCTCGTCGTCAAACAGGAACTCCGCGAGCGCCCGGCCGAGCTCGGTCTTGCCGACGCCCGTGGGGCCGAGGAAGATGAACGAGCCGATCGGACGGTTTGGATCTTTGATGCCGGCACGCGCACGGATGACCGCATCGGCAACAGCGCTGACGGCTTCGTCCTGGCCGATGACGCGTTTGTGCAGATGCGCCTCCAGCTGCAGGAGCTTTTGCAACTCACCTTCCAAGAGCTTGCTGACGGGGATACCGGTCCACCGTGCGACCACCGCGGCGACGTCGTCCTGATCGACCTCCTCTTTGATCAGCCGTGTGCCGCCTTCTTTTTTGGACAACTCCTCTTCTTCACTCGCGAGCTGGCGCTCCAGCTGGGCGAGCACTCCGTATTTGAGCTCGGCGACCTTGCTCAGATCGTACTGGCGTTCCGCCTTTTCGATTTCGAGCTTGGTTTCGTCGATGCGGCGGCGCAGCTCGCGCAAGCGGCTGATCGCGCCCTTCTCCACGTCCCAGCGTGCCCGCAACGCGTCGGATTCGGCGCGCAGCTCGCTGAGTTCCTTTTCGAGCTTCTCCAGGCGGGCGCGCGAGGCCTTGTCGGTTTCCTTCTTCAGGGCTTCGCGTTCGATCTCCAACTGCATGACGCGGCGTGAAACTTCGTCGAGATCGCTCGGCATCGAGTCGATCTCGGTGCGCAGCTTGGCCGCGGCTTCGTCGACGAGGTCGATCGCCTTGTCGGGCAGAAAGCGGTCGGAAATGTAGCGGTTCGACAGCACCGCCGCGGTCACCAGGGCGCTGTCTTTGATGCGGACACCATGATGCACTTCGTAGCGCTCGCGCAAGCCGCGCAGGATGGAGATGGTGTCCTCGACCGACGGCTGGTCGACCATCACGGGTTGAAAGCGGCGTTCGAGCGCCGCGTCCTTCTCCACGTGCTTGTGGTACTCGTTGAGTGTGGTCGCGCCGATACAGTGCAGCTCGCCGCGCGCCAACATCGGCTTGAGCAGGTTGCTGGCGTCCATGGCGCCTTCGGCGGCGCCGGCCCCGACAACGGTATGCAGCTCGTCGATGAACAGGATGACGTCGCCGCCGGCGTCTTGCACTTCCTTGAGGACCGCTTTCAGGCGCTCTTCGAACTCGCCACGGAATTTGGCGCCGGCGATCAGGGCGCCCATGTCGAGCGCCACGACGCGCCGGTCCTTCAGTCCTTCGGGCACGTCCTTACGCACGATGCGCTGCGCCAGCCCTTCGACGATCGCGGTTTTGCCGACCCCTGGCTCACCGATGAGCACCGGGTTGTTCTTGGTGCGCCGCGACAGCACCTGAATGACGCGGCGGATCTCGTCATCACGGCCGATGACCGGATCGAGCTTGCCTTGCGCGGCCAGCTTGGTGAGATCGCGCCCGTAGCGCTCGAGCGCCTGGTACGTGGCTTCCGGCGTCGGGCTGGTCACGCGTTGCCCGCCGCGGATCTTCTGCAGCGCCTGCATCAACGCCTCCCGCGATGCGCCTTGTTCCCGTAGGATGCGTCCCGCTGCGCCGCGCTCATCGGCGATCACCAGCAGCAGGTGTTCAACGCTCACGTATTCATCCTTGAGCGTACGCGCTTCGTCTTCGGCGCGCGTCAGCAGCCGATTCAGCCTCGGCGTGACGTAGATCTGTTCCGGGGCGTTGCCGGTACCTGTCACCTGCGGAATGCGGCCGAGCTCAGTTCCCAGGCGGTCCTTGAGCACGGTGAGGTTGGCACCGGCGGCTTCCAGGATAGATGGTGTGAGGCCGTCGCTCTGCTCCAAAAGGGAGACGAGGAGATGCTCGACATCGACGCCTTGATGGTTGCGCCGCGTAGCGACCGCCTGCGCCTCTCGCAACGCCTCTTGAGATTTTTCGGTAAAGCGATTGAGATTCATGTCAGCTCCAGTTTTCGCGCCAAGTTAACCATATGTTGCATGAACGCAAGCGGCGGGCCGTGCGCGTTACAGGCCGTGCGCGTTACGTTGACAAGCCGCCGCGCTCGCAGCTACGCTCCGGTGCAGGTAAGTGGCGAGAACGAAGCATGGCGGCGCGATCGAGACAGCTCGAGTCAGGAACGATAAAACGTACAGTGATGCGGGCTGGGCGAGTGACGTTGGGTATCGTATGCCTCGTCCTCGGTGTCGCCGGCCTGTTTCTGCCGTTCGTGCAAGGGATTCTCCTGCTCGTCATCGGCTGCTCGTTGCTCAGCAGTGAAAGCGAGCGCGCCCGGCGCTGCATGAACTGGCTGCGCGGGTACCTACCGCTCAAGTACGCAAAGAAATTGGGAGAGTGACCAGATGGCCGTGGATGAAAAGGATCGCTTTGGAGACAAGCTGCGCGACGTGGAGCGGGCGCGGGAAGATCAGTACTTCGCGGATCGCGATCGGAAGCTCGTTCAAGAAATCCGCGCCAAGGACGAAGAGGCCGAGAAAGCCGCGGGCGTGGTCCGCTGCCCCAAGGACGGGACACGGCTGGAGCAACACTCGCACCACGACGTCACGGTCGAAGAGTGCCCAACGTGCCACGGCGTGTGGCTCGACTACGGCGAGCTGCACGCGATGGCGGGGAAGGAAAACGACGGCTGGATTGCGCGCTGGCTACGAAACGAGTTTCGCAAGGCCGAATAAGATGATGGGGGCTTGAGGGCCTGCGGGCTGCCTCAAGCCCCCAGACCCTCAAGCCCCAGACCCTTCAATCAGACATGTGCGTCAAGTGGTGCAGGGTGAAGTAGTCGTCGTCGAATTTATTCTCGAGAAATTGCGAGCTGTAGCGCCCGCCGATCGCGGCGCGGTTGGTCTTATCGTTGACGCCGACGACCATGTTCGGTGACACCGCCGAGTAGGTGCCGTCGTCGCTCTTCGACCAGTGGTAGGCGCACATGGCGTTGTAGAAGTACTCGCCGGCGCGGTTATGGACCAGCTTCCAGTAGATGCGGTACATGTCTTTGTCCATGTACATGATGACCTTGCCGAAGTTGTAGTACGGATCTTCGGACTGGCCTTCGAGAATCCAGACCGGGCGGGGAATCATCTGCAGATTGTCGACGATCAACCACGGCGCCCCCTTGGCGCCGGGTGTTTCGTACGCGCCCTTGAAATACGGGATGGTGACTTCCCAGCGGGTCGGGCTGACTTGCTTTTGCGGCAACGGGTAGGGGCTCAACACCGGCGCGAGGACGTTGCCTTCGCCGATCAGCTTCCACTTGTAGTATTCGACTTTTCCGGCGTAGCAGTTGATGTCGTCTCCGAAAATGTCGAGGCCGGCAACTGGATCGGAACGCGTGGCGGCATTGACTCGACGGACGCGGCGAGTGGCGGGCACGTAAAACCACGCTTGATCCTGCGCCGTCCAATCGTTGAGCGTCTTTCCCAAGCCGCCGACACCATCGACGTCCTGCGGCTCGATCACACTCGACATCCCCGTAGCGCGCAAGGCTTCGGGGTTTGGCAGTGGGCCGGCCGAGCGGCCCACGAATGCCTGGGCGTGCACCCAGAGCTTGATCCGTTTGAACTCGCCGGTGCCGTCGATGCCGTTGAGTGTAAAGGTGGCGCCGACGCCGTTGGACTGGGCGCTCGCCGCGGCAAAGTTCTGCGCCATCTTGCAGGCCGCTTGCGGGTCCTTCGGATCAATCTTCGGGAAGGGGTAACCGAAGTAGAAATCCGGAACCTTGCCGGTCTTGACGTCCCGCAGGCCGCAGGTCGCCGGATCGAGGTCGTACTTGCCGGCGTTCGCTTCACTCGCGTCCCAAAATTTCTTCGAGTAGTTCTGCTTGAACTTCTCCGGGTCGACCTCGACGATCTTGTAGTGATACTCGCCGCTCTTGACGCGGTTCAGCACCACCTCGGGCAGCAGGTCCTTGCCCAATTGCCAGTTGTTGCTGTCCAGCGTCCAAGTCTTCGGCGCCGGATCCTCTGCCCGGACGGCCGGTGCAACCACGAGGGCTAGCAGCATCACGCGCACCGCCCAACGGGCGGTGTCTCGGATATGTGATCTCATCAAAAGGAGCCTCCTTACTACATAATCTGAATCTGAACTATACACTCTGATTGGGCCGGCCCAGCGACTGCCACCCGTTACCCTGCTACGGCGGCTTGCTGCTGGATGGCCACGGCCTTCTTCGGCTTGCGATTCACCAGGAAACCGGGACGCAGCACTTTCACGAAGGCCGGGACGACGATCAGCGCGCCGAACTTGTTGAACATCATCAAACAAGAGAGCAGCAGGCCCATCTCGGCGAGGAACTTCAGGTCCGACAACCAGAAGAAGGCGGTGCCTGCCATCATCGTCGTCCCCGTGAAGACGATGGCTTTGCCGGTGGTGGCGGTGGCGTAATCGACTGCCTCGTCGAGAACGCCGACCTCGTCGTACGCATCGACCATCCGACTGAAGTGATACATGCCGTAGTCCACCCCCACACCTGCACCCGCGGCGGCAATCGGCAAGGAGTTGACGTTCAAATCGATGTGCATGATGACCATGAGGGCTTCGGCCGCCAACTGAGAAAGGATGACCGGTACCAGGAGGATCGCCGCGCAATAGAAGGAGCCGTAGGTCATGTACAGGCACCAATACACCATGAAGAACACCAACCCGAGGTTGGTCCAATAGGAGTTTTCCACCGCCTCGTTGACCGCCGCCAGGATTCCGAAGAGTCCGCCGGCGAAGCGGAACTGTACGTCGTGGCCCTTGTATCCATCGGCGAACTGTTTGGCCCACGCGATCGAGTTCATGATCGTATCGTGCGAATAGCCGCGAAAGAGCGTGATGATCGAACCGTAGCGCGCGCTCGGGTCCATGAAAAAGTTGAGTGAGCCGACCGCGGCATTCTGGGTGAACGTATAAATGATCTGCGCAAGCTCCCTGGGGTTGACCGGAATCAGCCCCCACTTGGGATCGCCTTCGTGCTGCAGTCGCTCGAGTTGCTTGACGATCTCGACGATGGTGATCGAGCCGCTGGCGCCCTGGGTGAACGCCATATGATCCGCCATCTCATCCATCGCCGTGAGCGCCCCGGCTTCCTTCACTCCATCGGGTTTCAAGGTGTCGGCAATCACGATCAGTTGGCTGGCGCCCAGGAACTTCTCGTTCAGCTTCCCCCAGCCGATGTTGTAGGGATGGTCCGGGAACAGTAACGCTGACCCGGGAGTCAGATCGCCAACCTTGAGCGTCCATCCCCAGATGGGGAAGATGAAGAACATCGCCACGGTGATGGCAATCACCACCCAGCGGCGGTTGCCCTCGGTGGCGTTGACGACCCAGCGGGTCCACGAGACGTACGCCTGCTCGCAGTACGTCCACCAGTACCACGCCAGGAACGGCGCCGTGAGGAGAAAGGCGATCATGGAGGAGGAGAGCACGCCCAGATAGGGAATCGTGATCGTGGGGATCGTGCCGGTCAGGTGCAGCGCGATGGCGCCGCCGATCACGACGCT
>CAZTDK010000111.1:0-12438 GCA_964611965.1 uncultured Binatia bacterium (SeqCode)
CGCCTCGAGGTGGGTCAACGTCTGCTGATTCCCGGTGCGCGCCATCAGTTGCCCGTCGACTTGATCACGCCACGCACCGCCAGCAGTCGACCGCCACAACGCGACGAGCTGCCACGCGGGACACCACCGCTGACCTGGCCGGTGAGCGGCGCGATTACCTCCGGGTTCGGGCAGCGCAACCACAGCTTTCATGATGGTATCGACATCAGCGCGCCCATCGGCACGCCGGTGCACGTCGCCGATGACGGCGAGGTGATCTACAGCGACGTGCTGCGCGGCTATGGCAACGTGATCATCGTGCGCCATACGCACGGTCTGGCTACCGTCTACGCCCACAACCAGAGCAACCGGGTTCACGACGGGCAGCGCGTGCGGCGCGGCGACGTGATCTGCAGCGTCGGCGAAAGCGGCCGGACGACGGGTGCCAACCTTCATTTCGAGGTTCGCAAAGACAACGTGGCGCGCGATCCGCTCTTCTACCTACCGGCGCCGCAGCAAGTTGCCGCCCCGCCGCCGGTCGCGGGTCGTGGCGGCTGACCTGCGGTCGGCGTCGCTCTATGGACCGCTCCCCCCTTCGGGGAGCCTCAGGACAGGATTGGTCGCTAGGCGCTGCCAAGTCCGACGAGCTGATAGGATGTTGAATTGCTGGAACGTGATCGTACATACGACCACGGACCGTGCCGCTGTTCACAGCGGCGCCGATTTGGTAGACGCTCGCAAACATTCGCATGGGAGCATGAATTCATGATGGACCTCAAGGCGTACATCCGGGATATTCCCGACTTCCCCAAGCCGGGGATCCTCTTCAGAGACATCACCCCGCTATTGGCGAACGGCGAAGCTTTCCGCGCCGTCGTCGATGGCATCAGTGAACCGTACCGCGGCCGCGTCGATATGGTGCTTGGGATCGAGTCGCGCGGCTTCATTTTCGGGGCGCCGGTCGCCTATGCCCTCGGCTCGGGCCTGGCGGTCGTACGCAAGCCGGGCAAGCTGCCGTCACTGACGTTCAGCGCCGCCTACGCCTTGGAGTACGGCAGCGACTCTCTGGAAATCCATCGCGACGCGTTCGGGCATCCGTGTCGTGTGCTGATCGTCGACGACCTGCTGGCCACCGGCGGCACCGCCAGCGCGGCGGCGCAGTTGGTCGAGCGCCTCGGCGGCGAAGTGGTCGCATGCGCCTTCGTCATCGAGCTCAGCGCGCTGAACGGCCGGGAGCGGCTGCGCGGCCATCCGGCGATGTCGTTGATCGAGTATGCGTGAGATCTCTGGAGTGATCGGCGAAGCGGGAAAAGAAAATGGAAAAGCAGGAACGGAAAACCGGAAATTCAGAACCGGCAAATGGAAAGCCCAATCCATTGGCCGGTTTTCCATTCTCAATTCCCGGTTCCCGGTTTTCCATTTTCTTCCTTTGAGGGAAACATGGCCAACCAGCGCATCGAACGCGACTCCATGGGCGAGATGCCGGTGCCCGCGGACGCCTACTATGGCGCCTCGACGGCGCGCGCGGTGGAGAACTTCCCGATTTCCGGGCTGCGCTTCTCGCGCCGCTTCATTCGCGCCCTGGGATTCATCAAAGCCGCCGCAGCACGCGCCAATATTGCGCTCGAGCTGATCGACGAGAGCATCGGCAAGGCCATCGAGCAGGCAGCGATCGAGGTGGCCGACGGCAGGTTCGACGCCGATTTCGTCGTCGACATCTTTCAAACCGGCTCCGGCACCTCGACCAACATGAATGCCAACGAGATCATTGCCACGCGTGCCGGCGAGATCCTCGGCGCGGCGCGTGGCGGGTCGCGCGTGCATCCGAACGATCACGTGAACCTGTGCCAAAGCACCAACGATGTCTTCCCGACGGCGATTCATGTCGCCGCGCTGGATGCGATTGAATCGCACCTTCTGCCGGCGTTGCGCCAGCTCACTGCGGCGTTCCAGGCAAAGGCGGTGGAGTTCGCCGACGTCGTCAAGGCGGCGCGGACGCATTTGCAAGACGCCGTGCCGATTATGTTGGGGCAGGAATTTTCCGGCTACGCCAGCGTCGTACGCCACGCGATCACGCGCATCGAGAATACCCGCCCGCACCTCTCGGAGCTGCCCATCGGCGGTACCGCCGCCGGCACCGGTATCAATGCCCACCCGGAGTTCGCGGCACGCGTGGTGACCGAGCTGCGCGCCTTCACCGGCCGCTTGTTCCGGCGTGCGGAAAATCCGTTCGAAGCGTTACAGAACCGGGATGCGGCCGTTGAGTTGTCGGGGGCGCTGCGGACGATCGCCGTTGGCCTGATGAAGATCGCCAACGACCTGCGGCTGCTGACCTCCGGGCCGCGGACCGGTCTCAACGAGATCGAGCTGCCGGCGACGCAACCCGGCTCGAGCATCATGCCCGGCAAGGTCAACCCGGTGATCCCGGAAGCGGTGAACATGGTGGCCGCACAGATCATCGGCAACGACGCGACCATCGTCGTGGCCGGCATGAACGGCAGCCTCGATCTCAATGTGATGATGCCGGTGATCGCACACGCCCTGCTGCAGAGCCTCGAGCTCCTCGGCAATGCCGCCACGGTGTTGGCCGAGAAGTGTGTCGCGGACATCACGGCGAATGTTGCGCAGTGTCAGGCCTACGCCGAACGCAGCGCCGCGCTGGTGACCGCGGTCGCGCCGCGGCTCGGCTACGATGCCGCCGCGAAGATCTTCAAGCAGGCGCTGGCAGATGACCAGCCCATCCGCCAGGCCATCCTCGACGCGGGGTTGATTCCCAAGGAACAGCTCGACGAGATCCTCGATCTCAAGAAGCTGACCCGGGGCGGCCAGCAATGACTCGCGACAGCTTTTCAGTGCGGTATGTGGAATGCGGAATGCGGAATGCAGATCCGCTCATTCCGCATTTCGCATCGCGGCGCATTCCGCATGTGGAGCCCCGGTGGGCAAAGCGCTGACACCATTTCGGATCGCGGCCTTCCTCGGGATTGCCCTGGGCTTGTTGCGGTTCAACGGTTGCCACTATCTTGATCTGCTCGACTTGCAGGCCGTTGACTATCGGCTCAAGCAGCGCGGCGCACAATCCGCGCTCTCGGACATCGTCATCGTGGCGGTCGACGACGCCAGCGTCGCGGAGCTTGGCCGCTGGCCGTGGTCGCGTGCCGTGGTCGCGCAGTTGATCGACCGGTTGGTGGCAGGAGGCGCCGCGGTGATCGGCTTCGATGTCGTGCAATCGGAGGCGACTGAAGCGCCGGGCATCAAAGCGCTGCGCGGGCAGATTCCCGGGGTGGATGACTCTACCTGGTCTGCGATCCGCCGCGGCCTTGAAGAGGGGATCGATGCCCAGCTTGCCGATGCCGTGCGGCGCTCGAACCGCACGGTCCTTGGGTACTTCTATGACTTCAACCAAAAGAAGAGCGATGCGGCTGCGGTGCGCATTTCCACCTACAACAGCGCGAAGCACAAGGGGCAGCCGCAGGTTCCCCAGGCGCCGGCCATAGTGGCCAATCTTCCTGACCTCGCCGCCGCCGCGCGCGAGCTCGGCTATTTCAATTTTCTCGCCGACGACGATGGCTACTTCCGCCGTGTGCCCCTGGTCATTCAGTATGGAGACGAAATGGCGATTCCGCTTTCGTTGGCGATGCTCCGTGCCTATCATCCGGCCGACCAGCTGAGCATCACCTTCACCGATGATGGGGAGGTCGAGAGCGTGCACGTCGGAGAGGTCGAGGTGCCAGTCGCGGCGGATGGGCAACTGCTGGTGAATTTCCGCGGCGCGCGGACCACGTTCAAGTACGTCGGGGCGGCCGATGTCCTGGCTGGCCGCGTTCCCGGCGATACGTTTCGCGACAAGCTGGTCCTCGTCGGTGTCACCGCCGTTGCGCTCGCCGACGTCCGTGCCACTGCCTTCGACGGTCAGTTGCCAGGTGTCGAGATTCACGCCACGACGATGGACAACATCCTACGGCGTGAATTCATCTTTCAACCGCGCTGGCTCAGACTTGTCGAGGTCGGTCTGATCCTGCTGTCCGCCCTCATTCTGGGTGTGACCTTGCAGTTCGCCCGCGGTGTGGCCGGAGCTATCGTGGGATTGGCGTTGCTGACGGCGTACATGGTCGGGAGCCAGTGGATCTTTCGCTCCGTCGGGCTTTCGATCGGCTTCGTCTATCCCCTGCTGGCCATCGGGCTGACGTATGCCGCCGTCAGCGTCCAGCACTATGTTGTGGAGGAGGGCGAGAAACGCAAGATCCGCAACGCGTTTGGCTTGTATCTCCCACCGGCGCTGGCCAATCTCGTCAGCGAGCATCCGGAGATGCTCAAGCTTGGCGGCGACAAGCGCGATCTCACGGTGATGTTCGCCGACATTCGTGGCTTTACGACGCTCTCGGAAGGCTTGGAATCGGAAGCGGTGGTCGAGCTGGTCAATGAGTTTCTCGATCCCATGACCGATGTGATCTTTGCCCGCGAAGGAACCCTCGACAAGTATATTGGAGATGCCATCATGGCGGTGTGGGGCGCCCCGATATCCCAAACCGATCATGCCGCACGGGCATGCCAGGCCGCATTGGGTATGATGCAACGCGTGCCCGAGCTGTCCAAGGAGTGGGCGCAGCGCGGACTGCCGCCGCTGCGGATCGGCATCGGCTTGAACACCGGACCGATGGTCGTCGGCAACATGGGCTCGGCTCGACGGCTCAGCTATACCGTGATCGGTGACAATGTGAATCTGGCGTCGCGGCTGGAAGGGCTGAATAAGATGTACGGCAGCGGCATCATCGTCAGTGAATCAACGTTTCACGCCGCGGCGCATGTCGTCGTGGCGCGTGAGCTTGATCTCGTGCGCGTAAAGGGCAAGAAACTGCCGGTGCGTATTTTCGAAATCCTGGCACCTGCGAGCGAGGGTGAAACGTGGGCGCCGCTGGCCGAGCGCTTCAACGCCGGCGTCGCCGCCTATCGGGCCCGGCAATGGGATGCGGCGATGACGGCGTTTTCGGCGGTGCTGGCTGAGCGTCCGGACGACGGACCGGCCTTGCTCTATCTGGAACGCTGTCGAAATATGCGCGCCGCGCCGCCAGAGGCGGATTGGGACGGTGTCACGGTAATGGAGGTGAAATGAAGGAGGCGGCGGCACTGCGCATTCGCTTCTGGGGTGTCCGCGGGAGCTATCCGACCCCGGGGCCGTCCACAGTCGGGATCGGTGGAAACTCGTCGTGTGTCGAAATTGGCGCGGGTGAGCAGACGCTGGTGCTCGATGCCGGCACCGGGCTCATCGGCTTGGGACGCGAGCTCGTGCGGCGGCCGGGTGAGCCGGCGGTCCACATCTTTCTCAGTCACCTGCACCACGACCATATTGAAGGTTTGCGGTTCTTCGCTCCCGCGTACAGCCCCGAGTGGAGCTGTCACGTGTATGGCGCGGCCAGCGGAGCTCCGGAAACGCTGGAGAAGCTGCTTGCCCAGACCATGTCGCCGCGCTTGTTTCCGGTGTCGATGTCACAGTTGCCGGCGCGCTTGTCGATCCGCAACCTCAAGGAACGCGAGCACTTCAAGCTCGGCAGCCGCACGTCGACCGAAGTGGTGGCGCGCTACAGCCGTGCCCATCCGAAGATGGGGGTGACCATCTATCGCATCACCCGCGGCGGACGCTCGGTGGTTTATGCCAGCGACGTTGAATCACCCAAAGGCGGCTTCGAAGACGTGGTCGCGCTGGCGCGCGGCGCGGATGTGTTGATCCACGACGCTCAATACACCGACGAGGAGTATTACGGCGGTCACTTGAACAAGGCGGGGTGGGGACACAGCACGGTGCGCATGGCGGCCCAGGCCGCGCTCACGGCCAAAGTCGGACAGCTCATCCTCTATCACCATGATCCCGAGCACGACGATGCCGAAATCCGTAACCTCGAGAAGTTGGCGCAATCGATTTTTCCGCACAGCCGCGCCGCCACCGAAGGCATGGAGCTGAGCCTGCCGCCGCGCCGGGCGAAAAAGCGATGAAAGATGAACGATGAGGGATGAACGGAGAAACGATGAAGAAGAACGATGAAAGGTGATGGATCAGTCGCTCCTTCCCTCATCGCTCATCCTTCATCATCCCTAATTCCTCATCCCTCATCATTCATCCTTCATCTTTCATCCAGTATCACCAAGGAGGACCTGTGGAGAACCCAGCGACGAATGACGTTTCAGCGGATCGTGAGGGGCGAGGGCGTGAATGGATCCGTATCTTGTCGAGCCTACCAACCCGCTTCGCCGGCACGCACGCCGAGCGTGAAGCGGCGGAGCAGACCGGCGAATGGATGCGTGGGCTCGGTGTGTCCGACGTCAGCCTGACGCCGCTCCCAGCGCACCCACGCGCCGGTTGGTCTTTGGCCGTGCACACGGGAATTGGCGCCTGGGGCCTGTGGTGGGGCGGATTCCCCGGCGCGCTCCTGACGCTGCTGGCGGCGTGGTCGTTTCGTCGCGAGGTGCGCTGGGGAAAACTCCTGCTGTCCAAGCTGCTGCCGGCGGCAACCTCGGTCAACGTCGTCGGGCGTGCCGGCGCTGCCGCACCGGCGCGCCGCGTCGTGCTCAGCGCGCACATCGATACCGCACAGGCGGGGCTCATCTTCCGGCGCGAGCTGGCGGATCTGTTCGCCCGTTTCCAGACGCGCGGCGGTGGCGAGCCGCCGGGACCGCTGGCGCTGCCCGAAGCACTGCTCATCGGTGGCGCGGTGGTCGCTGTCGCCGCCTGGCTGGGAGCGCATGGGGCCGTGTTTGGCTTGGTGAAACTCGTCAACGCGCTGGGCCTGGTCATCGCCGCCGTTCTGGGCTTGCAGTGGGCGGGGTCGCCGGCAACCCCGGGCGCCAACGACAATGCCTCCGCGGTTGCCGCGATGCTGACGTGCGCCGAGACACTGCTGAAGGACCTCCCCAGCGACGTCGAGCTGTGGGTTGCTGGCGTCGGCGCCGAGGAGGTGGGCTGCAACGGCATGCACGCGCTCCTCGACGCGCATCGCGACTGGCCGCTCGAGCACACTTTCTTCGTCAACTTCGAGTGCGTCGGCGGTGGGGCGCTGCACTACATCCGGAGCGAAGGCATGCTCAGGAAAATCAGCTACCCGCCGGCGCTTGTCGAAGTCGGGCGCCGCATCGCTGCCGGCGATGCCTTCGGGGCGATCACGGTGACCGATCTGCTGGCGGCGACCGACGGCCACGTGCCCGCCGATCTCGGCTATCCAACGCTGTCGCTGATCTCCCTCGAAGCCAACGGTGTGCCGCGCAACTATCACCGCGTCGAGGATACGGTGGATGGCATCGACATGAGCACCGTCATCCGCGCCGCGGACTTCGGCGCCGCGGTGGCGCAGGCGGCGTTGCGCGGCGCCGCCGGGGCGATTGCGTAAGCCGATCGCGCATGCAGGATCACCCGCACGCGGCGCGCATCAAACAGCTATTTGCCGCTTTCCGCAGCGGCGATGTCACAGCCATTCAGGCAATGATCCCCGATGATGCGGTGTGGCACTTTCCAGGGCATCGTGGCCAACTCGCCGGTGACCATCGCGGCCGCGAGGCGATCTTCCACTTCTTGTTGAACGTGCAGGGGCTGACCGATCACAGCTTCGAACTGGATCTGATTGATGTTGTAGCCAACGACCGACACGCAGTGGCGCTGTTCCGTGGCCACGGGGCGCGCAACGGGAAGCACCTCGACAACCCGACGTGTCTGCACATCAAGATGCGCGACGGCCAGCTCGCCGAAGTGTGGGAGTTCGTGTGGAACCTCTATGACGTCGACGATTTCTGGTCCTGAGCGCACGCGGCGGATACCTCCCCGAATCCTCTGAGCTTGTTCGCTCAGCCCCAGGGTTCTCGAGGGGTGGCTCGCCGGCCTCAGTAGCCTGCCAACGGCGTCACGGGGCAGTCGGCGGCGGGAACTGCGTGCGCAGGAACGCGTCGAAGGCACCGTCCGGCATCCAACGGCGCAGCCCCATGAGCAGCCGCGCGGCGGCGGTGACCGGATAGCGCGTGCGCGGCTTGCGCGCGGTGATGGCGCGCTCGATGACGCGCGCCACGGCATCGGGGCCGGCAGCCATCATGGCCATCGGCCCTTCGTAGGCCTCGCGCACTTTTGCCGCGAGCGTGGCGTTGAACGCCGTATAGGGTGACGCCGGTTCCTTCGCGCCGCCGATGCTGTCGATCGCGGTGTCGCCGAAGCGCGTCTTGATCGGGCCGGGTTCGATGACCACGACGTCGATGCCGAAGCCCTTCACCTCGAAACGCAACGCGTCGCTGAGCGCTTCCACCGCGTGCTTGGTGGCGTGGTAGAAGCCGCCGCCGGGAAAGGTGAGCTTGCCGCCCATGGAGCTGAGGTTGACGATCTTCCCCCAGCCTTGCCGGCGCATGCCGGGCAGCACGAGTTGCGTCAGCCGGACCAGCCCGAAAACGTTGGTTTCGAACTGGCGGCGCACCTGTTCCATCGGCACCTCCTCGACCGCGCCTTCCTGTCCATAGCCGGCGTTGTTGATGAGCACGCCGACCGCGCCCTCGGCCTGCTCGATGGCTTGAACCGCGGCGTATATCGATGCGTCGTTGCAGACGTCGAGCACCAACGTCTTGCAACCGCGGCTTGCAAGATCCTCTACGGTGGCGAGGTTGCGCGCCGTGGCGTACACCGTCCATCCCTTGCCGGCCAAGTGCTCCGCGGTGGCACGCCCGATGCCCGTCGAGCAGCCGGTGATCAAGACGGCCTTGGAGATGGTATGCGCCATGTTGCGTCTCCTCTCTCTGCGCCGGTCGCGGCGGCGGACCCTGCGGAATGCGGCTGGACCGTACATCGGAGGCATCGACAAGTAAACGCACTATGCCCTCGGCTCCAGATGCGCCCACCGTGCGATGCCTCCCGCGTGGCGCCGGCTCCGTCCGCAGCGGTGAGGCCGCAGCCGGCCGCGCCGGCGGCCTCACTTGCTCAACAGGCGAATCGCCGAGAGGAGCGCGGTGATATCGACGGGCTTCTCGAAATACGCGAGGACGGACAGGCGCCGGGCGAGAGTGGAGTCGAGATGGACGGCCGAACAGACCACCACCGGGATGTGCGCGATTTCCGGATCGGCCAACTGTTGGCGGCGGAACTCGACCCCATCCATGACCGGCATCAGAAGGTCGAGCAAGATGAGACGCGGGAGTTGCCCGGTGCGCAGCCGCTGCAATCCGATCTGACCGTTCTCCGCGGTATCGACCGCGTATCCCGCCGATTCGAAAAGGGCTTGAAGTCCTTCACGGATGTCGGGATCGTCCTCGACCAGAAGCAACCGAGTCTGCTGCATCGCCGCCACTGGGCGTGATCATTACCACGGCGGCGGCATTTTCAAAGTCCCAAAATTCCCCGGCGATAGCTGACCGTCTCGATGGCGACACCACGGAACGACGGCCTGCCAACCCGTTCCCGTGCCGGAAATTCTCTCTCCTGGCCAGTGTTCTTCGCGCTCGGATGGACATCGTCAGGCAGTCGCGGCACAGTGCGCTGGCTGATGAATCTGATCGTCTTGTTCGACGGTGACTTCACCGGCGACGGCCGCGTCCGGCTCCATGGCCGGCGGCAGAGGCACGTCCTCACTGTGCATCGCGCCGCGGTCGGTGAGACACTGCGGGTTGGCCGGCTGAACGGTCAGCTCGGGACGGGGCGGATCGTTGCGCTCAACGGCGATGCCCTGGAGATGGAGGTCACGCTCGATCAGGCGCCGCCGCCGGCGCTGCCCGTGACGCTGCTGCTGGCGCTGCCGCGCCCGAAGAGTCTGAAACGCGTGCTGCAGGCGGTGACGGCGATGGGCGTCAAACGCATCGTGCTGATGAATGCATGGCGCGTCGAGAAGAGCTTCTGGGAGAGCCCTGTGCTCGCGCCCGAAGCGGTGCGTGAACAGCTCATCCTCGGCCTCGAACAGGCGCGCGACACGCTTCTCCCGGAGATCATGCTGCGTTCACGGTTCAAGCCGTTCGTCGAGGACGAGGTGCCCGCATTGATCCGTGAGACGCGCCCGTTGCTCGCACACCCGCCGGCGGTGCAGCCGTGTCCCCGTGATGTGCGTGGAGCGGTGACCCTGGCTGTCGGTCCCGAGGGCGGTTTTATCGACTACGAGGCCGAGCTGCTGCAAGCGCAGGGGTTTGAGGCGGTCTCGCTCGGCGCGCGGATATTGCGGGTCGAGCAAGCGGTTCCGACGCTGTTGGGGAGATTGTTCTGAGCGGGTATCCGCCAAGAATCTGCGCGCCGTGGATCTACTTCTTCTGCTCCATATCCTGCCCGCAGCATTTGACTGTGCCCGTGCCGCCTTTGGTCACGATGACTTGCGAGTTGCACTTGGTGCAGATGTACATTTTGCCGAGTTGGTTGGCCATGTCGGTTTCTGTCCCTTCTGTTCGAGAATAGCGCAGCGTGCTGCGCCGCTACTTACCCCTGAAGACCGGCTTGCGTTTCTTCAGGAAGGCGTTGATGCCTTCCTGCCGATCGTGCGTCGTCTGCAATAGCACATAGAGATCCTCTTCGAGACGCACCCCTTGATCGAGCGTGAGATCGCCGCTCTTGAGCACCGCCTCTTTCGCATAGCGCAGCGCGAGCGGCCCTTTCGACTGCAACGTGCCAACCAGCGCCGCGAGCGCGGCGGCAAACTGCTCCGGGGCCGCGACGCGTGACGCGAGGCCGATCGTTTCCGCCTCGCCGGCCTCGATGCGGCGCCCGGTCAACAGCAGATCGAGCGCGCGCATCCGTCCGACGACACGCGGCAAGCGCTGGGTGCCGCCATGCATCGGCAAACGGCCGAGCGTCAGCTGCGGCATGGCGAGGTGCGCGCCGTTAGCGAGCAGCCGGATGTCGCAGGCCAGCGCCAACTCCAGGCCTTCCGCGATGGCATCGCCTTGGATGGCGGCGATCACCGGCCGCGTCAGTCGCCCGATGGCATCCACCCAATCGACACGCCGTTCCCACTCGCTGCGCGCTTCCATGCCGAGACAGAAGCTGGCGCCGCCCGCCGCCAGCACCACCACGGCGACGCGTTCGTCGAGCTCGATCTCCGCCGCCGCGTCGCACAGGGCCTGCGCCAGCTCCAGTGTGATGCGATTGCCCGCCTCGGGGCGCTCGAGCCGCAGCCAGGCAACGCCGTCGGCGATGTGTGTGCTGAGCCCGTGTCGTAGCGCCAGCGCGGCCGCGCTTTTTCTCACGCCTCGCCCTCCGCCAGCTGCGCCCGCAGATCCTTCTTGAGGATCTTGCCCATCTGGTTCTTCGGCAACGCGTCGAGGAAACGGATGACCTCCGGCTTCTTGAAGCTGGCCAGGCGCTCCCGGCAAAACTCGATGATCTCGTCAGCCGTCAGCGTCACCCCGGGGCGCGGGACGATCACGGCGGCGACGCGCTGGCCCCATTCCACGTCCGGCACGCCAATCACCGCGGCTTCGTCGATACCCGGGTGCGAATAGATCACCGCCTCGACTTCTGCCGGCGCAATGTTCTCGCCGCCGCGGATGATCATGTCGTCCTTGCGTCCGGCCAGGAAGATGTAACCGTCCGCGTCGATCCATCCCATGTCGCGCGTTGGCAGCCAGCCGTCCTGCTGCAGTGGCGAGGTATGACCGTCGGCGGCCCCGTATCCCTTCATCACGCGCGGCGTGCGTACCCACAGCTCGCCGACCTCTCCAGTGGGCAACTCGGCGTCGGCGTCGTCGACGACCTTGAGCTCGACATCCGGCAGCGGCCGGCCGATCGACTTGAGGCGCTTGAGCCGCAGCTCGACGTCCGCCGGCGTGCCATCGAGCCGGTGATCGTCCGGACCGAGCACGGTCAGGGTCGAGGTCGTCTCGGTTTGCCCGAAGGCATTCACGAAGCCGACGGTCTTGGGAAACTTCTCGATCGCCCGGCGGATCACCGGGAACGGCATCGCTGCGCCGCCGTACGACAGGTTCTGCAGGCTCGACAGATTGTACTTCCCGAAGTCCGGATGGTCGATGAGCTGCTTGACCATTGTCGGAACCAGGAAGGCGTGGGTGACCTGCTCACGTTCGACGGTGCGCAGCCATTCGGTGGCGTCGAACTGGCGCAGCAGGACGAGCTTGCGCCCGGTGAACATGTTGGTCATCACGTTGGTGGCGCCGGCGATGTGATAGAGCGGCACACAGAGCAGCGACGTGCCGCGCGGTGTGCCGTCGGCGAGCTCGACGTTGGCGGTCACGTAGGCGGTGAAGTCGTTGTACGTCAGCAGTACCGCCTTTGGCAGTGCCGTGGTGCCGCTGGTGTACATCAGGATGGTGACGTCCTCGTCTTCCACCTCGGGCGGATCGAGCTCGGGCGCCGCGCCGGCGATGACGCCGTCGAGGTGCAGCATGCCGTCGCAGGGTGCATCCATGGCGACATAGCTCTGCACGCAGGCGAACTTGGGGCGCAGCTGCGTGACCGCGTCGACGTAGCGCTCACCGACGATCAGCACCTTCGCCTTCGCCGTC
>CAZTDK010000112.1:0-12359 GCA_964611965.1 uncultured Binatia bacterium (SeqCode)
TCGAGTGTCGCTACCAGTTCCGCCGCCGAGTTAAAGCGGCTGCGCCGCCCCGAGCTGAGATGCTCAACGCGGCCCGCGAAGCTCCCCGCCTCACGGCTGAATTGCACGACGAAGGCCTTCCAGGCCGGCAGCTCTGGTACGGGTTGTCCCGAAGAAGGGCGTTGATCTGGATCATGAGCCTTACCGCGTGACACGCCGTCTATCATCGGGCAGGTCGCCTCGGCAAGTCCGGAAGGTTCTCGGTAAATTCTCGGAAATTGCCGTCACGTCGAAACACGACTGTCCCATCTCGAGCGAAGCCCCCGGATCACTGCCTTATTGATCGCGCCGAGTGCATGCCCACCAAGCGCGCGATCAGCACCGCCAGATAGAGCTGGCCCGTGATCCCTTCAATCACTGACAGCACGCGCGCGCCGGCCGAGAGCGGGGTCACGTCGCCATACCCGAGAGTCGCAAGTGTCGTGAAGCTGTAGTACTGCATCAACGGCGTAAACGGGGCGGTCGGCGTACCCCATTTGGCAATTTTCGCCAAGGTCGGCGAAATGGAAAACGCTTCGGGAGATACCAACGCAACCAACGTGAACCAGGTGCCCCAGGTCACCCCCATCAGGAAATAGGCGCACACGGCTCCCACGAGCGTGTCGGCGGTCACCGTTTCATCGCGGAAAACCGCGATCAGGATGATCAGCGTCATGAAGCCCAGAAAGGCGCTGGTGAAACCGAACCCAATGGCGCGCAGCGTGAGTGAGTTGCTGAGCTGAAGCGTCCAGTGGCTGAGGAGCGTCGGCAGGGCGAGCCCCAACGTGGCGACGCGCAGCCGTTTGCCGACGGTCCAGATCGCGAAGCCCAAGAACACCGAGAACCCGACCCCGACGATCATCTCACGCAACGTCTGCTCGGGAATCGCGTTCATGCAGATCAGGAGGAACAGCAGGACGACCGTCAGCCCCGTAAACCGTGCGCGCAGCAAGGTGGCCGGGGTGATCGCGACCGCCTCCCAGCGGATTCGACTGTGCTCGCCAGGAGTTCTGGGCATCGTGTCACCTCAGCGTGGGAGCGCCGGCGGGGCGGCCACGCCGCAGGGGCCGTGCGCTCGGTGTCTCACGTGCGTGCGGTTTTCGGCGCAGCCGCGGAATACTTCGCCGCGTCGCCGGCAGCCGACTGCAGCGTCGCCCGTCGGCGTCTGGAGGGGGTAGTCGACACCCGGCCGTACTGCGGGCTCGCCGTCAAACGGCGGGAAAGGTTGTCCCCCGCGGAGGTCTCCATTGCGCTCTCCGCGCCGGGCTGCCGACCGAGTACGTCGAGACTCTGGAACTGTCGTTCGGGATCGTCCACGTGCGCGCGCAGCGTGTAGGCACGCGCGTAATTCTCACGGACCGGCTTGGACGCGACGCCATGCAAGTCGATCAGCACTGGCGCTATGGCGATACGCAGATCGAGCTCCCAACGATGCCGCTCGTCAGCCTCCTGCAGCCGCGCAGTCAGCGCCAGTGCGGACTCGAGATGACCGAGGGCCTCGCGCATGGCGAACCGTTGCTGGGCGCGCGCCGCCGCCGCCGTCAGGTAGCGCAGGGCACGCGCAAAATCGCGACTGCGCTCGAAGTGCGGCGCCAGCAGCGCGGCAATCTCGATCGCGCGCTCCCCGTACGCGGATTCCAGCGCCTCACCGACGCGCTGGTGCAGCCGTTGGCGCTGCCCCTCGGGAATCTCGGCATACGCCGCTTGCCGGTACAGCTCGTGGATGAACGCGTAGCGCCGCGCCACGCTTCCGTCTGGCCATTCCGTCGCCCCGACCACGCGCAGAAACGAGTGGGAACGCGCCAGAATTTCACAACGCGCTTCGGCGTCGTCAGCGGCGCACTTCAGCGCCGCCGCAACGGCTTGCACGTCGAAGTGGTTCCCCGCCACGCTGGCCGCCTCGATGAGACTGCGATTCGCCGGAGTCAGGCCCTCGAGCTGCATGGCCATCATCCGCCGCGTATCTTCCGGCACACCGAGCTGGAGCTTCTCCACCGTGGTGCTCAGCGCCCACCCCGGAGCGGTCTCGAGTATCCATCCACGCGACAGCATGTGCTCGACTGCAGCAACGACGAAGAGCGGATTGCCGTCGGTGTAGTTGTGCAACAGCGGCGCCAGCGCCGGAGCCACGTCGCCACCCGGGAAACGGGTCTCCACATAGTTCCGCACGTCCTCCAGAGTGAGCTCGTGCACCGGCAACTCCACGCAGCGCTGCGGCCTCTGCCGCACCGCGTGCAACAAGGCGTGCTCGCGGACGGCAAGCTCGGCGGGGCGGTAGCTGCCGATCACCAGCAGACGCGCCGGTTCACGGCGCTGTCCCAAGACGGAGATGAGATCCACCGTCGACGGATCGCTCCAATGCAGATCCTCGAGAACCAGCACCAGCGTCAGGTCGGTACTCAACGCCTCGGTAAAGGCCGCCAGCTCGCGCAGCATGCGCTCGGGTCGCGCCACCTGCAGCGCCTGCCGTAAGGCTTGCGGATCGTCCTCGACCAGCCACGGCACCTGCGCCAGCCACGTGGGCGCGATCCGACGCAGCAATGCCACCGCCGGACGTGGATCGGTTCGGTGTGCAAACAGCTCGATCGCGTCGAGCACCGGCATGTACGGCTCGGGCACACCGTGTTGCTCGACACAGGACCCTTGCCAGATCCACACGGGCGACGCTCGGTGATCCGCGGCCACCGTAGCAAGGAAGGCCTCTATCAGCGTGGTCTTGCCCACGCCGGCCGGGCCGGTGACGAAGACGACCTGACGCTTCCCGGCGCAGGCTCGCGCAAACAGCTCGCGCAGCTGTTCCAGCTGCGCCGCGCGTCCCACAAACGCGCAGGTGCCCGTCTCCGCGCCGCGCCGCGGCGCTTCCGCTGGGGCGGGTGCCGGTGGCTCGCACGTGTTCGGAATGAAACGAAAGCCACGCCGATGTACGGTTTCGATGCAACGCGGCCGCTTGGAATCGTCACCCAGCGCGGCGCGCAGCTCACCGATGGACTTGCTCAGTGTATCCGGTGTGACGGCGATATTCGGCCACACCGCGTCCAACAGCTCTTCCTTGCTCACCAGCACCCCAGGCCGGTCCGCGAGATATTCCAGCACCGCCCAGGTCTTCGGCCGCAGTGGAATCGTCCGCCCGCCGCGTGTGAGGCGACCGCCACGGCGGTCGAGGCGGAACGAGAAGAAGTCAACCGCCTCGCGGCTCTCTGCGAGCGACTCATCTGAGGTTTCCATCGGAACACCGCCAAGCCGGTAATGGGCAAACCCACGCTGGCGGCCGAATAGCACATTTTCCACCCGCAGCGCGAGTACCCAGAAGCGAGGAGCCGTGCGCCGCAATCGCGGCCGGTCCGAAGGTCAGTCTTGCTGAGGCTTGGGTTGCTGGGGGGCGTCCGGGACTTCCACTTGCGGCTGCTCGACGCCCCCCGAGCCATGCCGCACGCCTGGAAGCCGGGCTTCAGAATTGCCCGCCGCTTCGTCAGCCGTGGGTGAGTCGGGCTTTTCCACTCCCTCGACAACCGGCACTTGTTCCGCCTCTTCCCCGGCAGGCACCTGCGCGAGCACGACGCACGGCGCCGGCGCTCGCACACCTGGCCGGACGTCCGCCACCGGCATCGACGCCCGCGCGGCGCCCCGCGCTTGCGCCACTGACGCGATCAACAATACAAGCACACTGATCTCAAGTCGTTTCATGAACATACGATACCAGAGATCGGTTGCCGAAAAAACGTCAATATCCGGCACGCGCCCGGCGCGCAATTTCACGCTCCAGGAGTGATTCGTAGATCGGTTTGCTGCCGAGCGCCGCCGCAATTGCATAGGCCACGAGACTCGCAACCACCAGCGGGAGCACCAACGCGTACGCACCGGTCATCTCGATCAGCAGGACAGCGCCGGTCAGCGGTGCCCGTACGATGCCCGCGAACAGTCCCGCCATTCCAGCCGCGGCCAGCGTGGGCATCGAGACCGCCCACGCAGGGATCAGCGCAACGCAACCGCCGTGGACCACCAGCCCCAGCAGCGCCCCCAACACCAGGAGTGGAGCGAAGATGCCGCCGGGTGCCCCGACCACGTAGCTGCCCACGGTCAGGACGAACGTCAGCGGCAGCAACCACAACGCCGCGGCCGGGCCGATGCGCCCGTCGAGCACCTTGGTGGCAAACAGCACGCCCCCACCCGGCAGCGCGGGAATAAACCAGGCGACCGCACCAAGCACCGCGCCCACGCCGGCGCCGAGCACCCACGCCGGCACGGCTCGTCGGCAACGATCCGCAAGCGTGAAGGTACGCAACAGTGCGCCGTTGAAGCACGCCGCGAACACGCCGCTCAGGATCCCGACCACACAGACCGGCGCCAACGTTGCCAACGGCGCCGGCAACGCGCCGTGCAGCGGCAGCTCGGCCACCGGCCCGAACCACTGGCGGACGCACTGATCGGTCACCACCGACGCGAGCAGGGTGCCAAGATAGATCGCCGGCCGCAGCTCGCACTTGAACTCTTCCAGCACCAGCAGCGTCCCCGCCAATGGGGCATTGAACGCGCCCGCCAAGCCGGCGCCCGCTCCAATCACCAGCAGCGTCCGCCGCGCCACCGCTGACAAGCGGCAAGACACTCCGAGCTGATGCGCCAACGATGCACCCATTTGCACCGTCGGCCCTTCGCGACCGAGGACCAAACCGCCGCCGATGCCGAGCACGCCACCAACGAACTTCACCCACACCACCGAAAATGGCCACAGTGGAAGTTTGCCGCGCTCGACACCATCGATGTGCTGGATACCGCTGCCCGCCGCTTGCGGGGCAAACCGTCCGGTCATCCACACGGCCAATGCGACCACGGTCGCACACACGGCGATCAACAGCGTCGCCCCCTGCAGACCCAAGGGCTTGGCCCATGCCGTGAGTTGCTCGCGTTGCTGCAGTGCCACGGTCAACGCGGCGTGAAAGGCAACCGACAAACCACCCACAAGCACGCCACTGGCAAGCACCGCCAGCCAGAACGACTTTCCAAGCTCCGGCACGGCGGCTGCGGTCTCGCCAGCGGACGTGGTGACTGACTGCGTTTCTTTCAAGCGGGCCTCCCAGAGTCTCGACGGTTCCCGGCACTCTACGGAAATCTGCACGGCATCACGCCGCCATTTTGCACAATACGAGAGATCCCGAAACATGCGCGGGGACGCAACGAGCGAAGGACCAACAGTGCCACCGCCCAAGTCTGGAGATTGGAAGCCCGCCGGATCAGCCCGTTGAAACGACGCTGCAGCGGCCCCCCGGTAGCTCGCGAACGTGGCTAACCCCAGCGACCAATCCTGTCCTGAGGCTCCCCGAAGGGGGGAGCGGCCCATAGAAAAGACGCCGGCCGCAGGCCCTCTAGACGGCGTCCAACGGGTACGTTAAAGGAGCCGGGCCGGCATGGTCAGCCGCCGGCGTTGATCAACAGGGGTGGAGTACGGCGAATGACGGATTGGCGGATACTGATCGTAGCGGCGCTCGCGCTAAGCGTCGGCGGCTGCAGCAAGAGCCCACAAGAGCAAGCGCGCGATAAGCTGGTGGGCGAGATGGGCGTGGTATGGGCGCCCGGAAATTTTCTTGAAGCCGCCAAGAATGGCAAGGACAATGTGGTGGCCCTGTTCCTCGACTCCGGGATTGATTCGGAGACCACCGACAGCACCGGCAAGACGGGGTTGATCCTGGCCGCCCAAGAGGGACACACGAGCACCGCAAAGACCCTGCTCGACAAGGGCGCCGATCCGAACAACTCCGATAAGGACGGCAAGACCGCACTCATCTGGGCCAGCGATGCCGATCACATCGACACCGTGCTGCTGCTTTTGAAGAAAGGGGTCAAGGTAAACATGAAGGCCAATGACGGCACCACGGCGTTGTCCGCCGCGCGCAAATCCGGCGATGCCGATCTGGTCAAGGCACTCGAAGCCGGCGGCGCCACGTCGTAGGCAGCTTCGACATGCGCCGCGCGAAATCCGACGAGCAGAGGAGGAGTCCCATGCGAAGCATCCCTACATTGATTGGCGCCTTGATCGTTGCGGCCCTCCCGATGGCGGCGCGTGCTCTGCCCACGGTCAACACCATTCTCGCAAAAACCAAGGAATCGTCCGATCCGCCACGCCCCAGCACGCGCACCATCGCGATCACCGTCGACAACCTGGGAGAGGCGCAGAAATTCGTTGCCCGCCAGGCGCGCAAGCAGATGGCCGACGGCAAACGCATGACGACGGTGTTGATGGAACCCGCCGACCTGCGCGGCATGGCCTTCATGGTCTTCGAGCCCAAGGATCAGTCGAAGCCGACGATCATGTGGACCTACGTGCCGTTCGTGCGGCGGGTGCGAAAGATCATCGCGGTCGACAACTACGAATACTTTCTCGGCACCGACTTCACGTATGCCGATCTCGGCTTCAGCTTCATGCGCTCGCACACTACCTACCGCGTCGTCGGCGAAGAGCAGCATGCAGGCAGTGCCGCATACAAGGTCGAAGAAAAATTCCTGCCCGGCCAGATGTTCTATTCCCGCATCGTCAGCTGGATTGCCAAAGATACCATGCTGCCACTCGAACGCGACTATTACGATCCGAGCGGGAAGCAATGGAAAAAGGAGACGTTCGACTCAGTGTCGGTGATCAGCGGTATGCCGACGGTGATGCACGTTCAAATGAAGGACCTCGAGGCCAACACGAGTAGCGATCTCAACCTCAGTCAGGTTCAATACGACGTCGAGTTGCCCGACACCCTCTTCGACCCGGATCATCTCCCCCGCTTGACCGACACCGCGGAGTGGGCCCCAGTCGGTGCTACCAAATAAGGGGCCTGCGGTCGGCGCCTTTTCCATGGGACGCTCCCCGTTGGGTCGCTGCGAGCGCTAATGAATCCGAGAGGACCCTTTCAAGTTCGAGAGAGTGTTGAAGGAGAACGATGAAAACACACCACAAATGGCTGCTGGCGATCGCACTCGCGGTCAGCATCGCCGCATGGCTGGCGTGGACGATGTTGACCGCTGAGAGCGACCTGAAGCCACAAGGGCGGCTTGACGTGCCCGGCCTGCAGCGCCTCGTCTGAGCTTCGCGGGTTACCTCACGGCCCTACGTTTGCCGCGGGCGGCGCACCTGCCGCTGCTGTGCCATCGGCATCGAGCGCGTGCAGCTTCTCCGCCCAGCCGGTCGCCGCAGCGCGATCGCCGCTTTGCGCCGCAAACTGGAGGAGCGCCGTCAGGATGTCGCGGTCGCCGGTAAACCGGCGCTGCGCCTGTTCCAACACCGTCAGCGCCTTGGGCCGCTGGTTGAGGCTCTCCAGCGCCACCGCGTAGACGTACGCGTAGCGCGGATTTTCGGGGCTCAGCTCAGTGGCCTTGGCGAACTCCGCCAGCGCCTCGTCGGTGCGTTTCTGGCGCACGAGGACCAGACCGAGGGCATAGTGTACGTCGGCGCTCGCCGCATGGATCGCGAGCGCCCGGCGCAACACACGCTCGCCGTCGGCTTCGCGGCCTTGCTCGCGATAGAGGTCGGCGAGGTTGACGTAGGACGGCATGAACGACGGCTGCATGCGGATGGCACGCTGGTAATCCGCCTCGGCGCGCTCGCGATCGCCGAGACGCGCCTCCAGGGAACCGAGATTCAGCCACGACTCCGCACGATCGGCATTGTAGCCCTGGACGTTGCGATACTCCGCCAGCGCCTGCTCAAACAAGCGTCGCTGATCGGCAGTCAGCGCGGCCGACGGAGCCGCATCCGCGAGTGCGTTCAACGCTTCGAGTCGGACCGTGCGGCTCGGATCGCTGAGCAGCGGCCCGCCGGTTTGCCAGCGGTGTTTGGGTTCCCACGCGATGAGAAGTGCGACGGCGGCGCGGCGTACCAACGGCTCGGGATCCTGCAATGACTGCTCAACCACCTCCATCGCCGGCGGCTGCGCCGGACTCGCGATGAGGCTCAGCGCCGTTGCCCGCACGATCGCCGGAGAGGATCGATCGGCCACGATTGCGCTCAGCTGCCGATCCGCCCCAGCTTGGTGGAGACGTCCGGCGGCCAATGCCGCAGCGTAGTTGGGTCCGCGCGTGCGCGTCGGGCCGTACCACTTTACCACCGCATCGGCGGCCCATTGCGCCGAGCGCTCGCGGTGGCAATCGGTGCAGGTGTTGGGTGTTCCCAGCGTCACGGAGAGATCGGGGCGCGGGACGCGGAAGCTGTGATCGTGACGCGTGTGGACCACCATGTAGTTGCGCGCCAGCATGTGGCACTGCACGCACCCCGGGCCGTCCGTGCCTGCCTTGTGGTGATGATGCTCCGGCGTGTCATACCGCGACGGCAGATGACACTGCGCGCACAGCGCATTGCCTTCGGCACGCAGGCGCCCACTGTGCGCATCGTGACAGTCGATGCAGACGACGCCGTGCTCGTACATCCGGCTTTGGAGAAACGAGCCGTACTCGAACACCTCATCGAGGATCTCGCCGTCGGCGTGGTAGAGCCGCTCGTCGAGCAACGACAGGAGATAGCTCTGCCCCAACGGTTCGTCTTGGCGGTACGCCGCGCCGATCTGTGCGCGCCGCGCATGGCAGCGCGCGCAGACGATCTGCCCGGGCGCGGCCTTTCCGCCGGTGAGGTGCGCGATGGGGGCGTTGCCCTCGAAGGTCCACGAACGGCCACGTCCCGACAGATCGACGACGAGCCCCCGCGTCGGATCGTCAGCGGCGGCGCCGGTGTGTTTGTCACGGGCCCATTCGACGTGTCTCGAGCCGGGGCCATGACAAGCCTCGCACGAGACATCCACCTCCGACCACTGCGTCGCAAACGTCTCGCGGGCCGCATCGTAATTCTTGCGGATGTTGGTCGAGTGACAATCGGCGCACATGTAGTTCCAGTTCTCGGCTGGGCCGGTCCAGTGGAGCACGTCGTGAAAGTCCACCTTCTCGTCCGGATACAAATGGAACCAACGCTGGCCACCGGCCGTCTTGGGACGCGTGTCCCAGCAAATGCTGAGCGCCTGCAAGCGCCCGCCGGGGAGATCGACCAGATATTGTTGCAGAGGATCGATGCCGAAGGTGTAGACGATGCGATACTCGTGCAGCACACCGTCAGGACCATCGGTGCGCACGAAGAACGAGCCATCCTTCTTGAAGAAGGTCGAGGTCACCCCGTTATACGTGAATGTCGCGTTATCGAAGTTGCCGAGGACGGTGGTCGCGTCGGCGACCTGCATGGCGCGATCGTGATGCGATCCGGTAAAGCGTTCGACCTGGCTCTTATGGCACGGCGCACACGTCGCGCGCCCGACGTAAGCCGGTTCCGGCGCAGCCACCGGGCTCGCCGCGCCACTGGGCAGCGGCGTGGCAGCGAACACGCGGCTCGCCGCCATTGCGGCGATGCCGATCGCCAACGCAGCGCTGCGCGCTTGCCGGTGTCTCAGGCCGGCCTTGCAGCTACGCATCCAGCCTTTGACGCTTGGCTGTGTCAGCGCGGGCGCAGGAGCAGCTCGGTGCGGCGGTTGGCCGCTCGCCCCGCAGCAGTGTCGTTGGACGCCACCGGATGGTATTGGCCCGCAGAGATCGCCCGCAGCCGTGAGGGATCAACGCCGTTCTCCTGCAGGTAGCGTACGACAATCGAGGCGCGTTCGCCAGCAAGCTCCCAGTTGGTGGGATAGCGGCCGGCAAGCTCGGGACCGATCGGCAGATTGTCCGTATTGCCGATGACGTCGACCTCATAGGTCTCCCCGGCGATTTGCGGAGCGACCTTGGCAAGCGCACCACGCCCCTGTGGGCTCAGCTCCACGGCACCTTCGCGATACAGCAGCGCACTGGACATGCGGACGTGGATGCCGTCCTGCAGTTCTTTGATCTCCACCTGATCGGCGTTGACCTCGGCCTGTAAAGAGTGCTCGATCGCCTGCTGCGCTTTGAGCATGCTGTTGTACGTGGACTGCATGACGCAGCCGCTCAGCAGCACCGTAACCGCAAGTGCAGAGAGTAAGGGTGTGGTCCGAATCCATCCGTGTCGCATGCTCAACCTCCTCGCGTCTGCGCTTGTCATTAGGGACATGTTGCTTTTGATGCAAGGGTTGCAACGGGGCGGCGTCGCGACCAAACGGGGGCGGTCGTGCCTGGTCAGCGATCCAGCGCGCGGAGATGACCGGCCCGACCAATGCTGTCGCCGGCATGCCGAACAGCGTGACACGCATGACGCGAGTGACGCGCCCGCGCCTGACGGTCGACGGTCGTCACGTGATCGCGAGCCGGCGCGGGCCGAGGCTATCCGCGCGGCATCTCGACCGCGCCAACGGCATAGGCGACCGCCGCTGAGGCGGTGAGCAGATCGGCGGTGCTTTGGATGACCGTATAGCGCGCGTTGGCGAGATCGCGGCCGGCGGTGAGCAGCTCGACGATGGTGCTGAGCCCTTGCCGGTAGGTGTCGAGGTTCGCCGCATACGCCTCCTCGGTGGCGGCAAGCAGCGCCTGCGCGTAGTCGTACTTGTGGCGGGTCGCCTCGAACTCGTGATAGGCGCGCCACACTTCGGCGATGGCGTCGATTTCGTCGGTCTGCAGGACGGCGACCGCCGCTTCCCGATCCGCCTCCGCCCGGCGCAGCTGGTTGAGGCGCTGGAAGCCGGTGAAGAGGTCCCAGCTGAGGGCAATCTGACCGGTATACTGGGGCTGTACCGGCTTCTCGGTTGGCGGGCCGTCGAACTGAAAGTTCCGCGCCTGCTCGCTGTAGTTCCCGAGCGCGGACAGCGCCGGATAGAAGTCGGCGCGGGCGCGATCGACGCCGCTGTCGCGGGCTTTCAGGGTGGCAACCTGCGCGGCGAGATCGGGCCGGCGGCGTACGGCATCGGCGATCAGGTCATCGACCTGGCTGCCGAGCGACACCGACACCTGCTGGCTCTGCAGACCCTCGACCTCGAACGGGGCATTGGCGGCGACGCCGAGCGCCTGCGCCAGCGCGGCCTGGCCCTCGTGCACGAACAACCGTGCATTGGCGAGATCGAATTCCGACTGGGCGACGCGCTCGCGCGCCAGCAGCAACGCCGGCTGGGTCGCCAGGCCGAGCTCCACGCGATCGCGCACCGCGTTCGCATCGGTCGTGGCCAAGGTCAGGTTCTCCGCCGCGGCGGTGACGCCCGCCTTGGCGGCGGCGAGGGCATAGAAGCCGCGCTGCGTGGCGAACACCACCGACTGCAGCTCGCGGTCGAAGGTGAAATTCGCCGCGGCAAGCCGCTGGCGCGCGATCTCGTCGTCGGCATTCCGCCGCCCGAAGTCAAACAGCGTGTACGTGAGTTGCAGCACCGGTTTCGCGTACGATTCCTTGAGCACGCCCGTCTTCCCGGGCAGCTCCTCGATGCGGCGCGAGTAGCCGGCGGGCACAGCGGCGCTCAGGCGCGGATAGTAGGCGGCCCGGGAGGCGCCGTAGGATGCGGCTGCGGCGCGTGCGCGCTCCCAGGCGGCGCGAGTGGCGGGATTGTTGGTGAGCGAGATGTCGATCAGTTTCGCGAGACCAAACTCGGGCGGCGTGGCGGCTGCCGCGGGCGACGGGGTGGAAACCTGGTCGGGGACGTGAGCCGCCGTCGGGATCGCGTATTCCGGAGCGGACGCCGCCGGCGGCGACCAGGCCTGATTCGCCGCTGCGGGGGCGTAGCGGTTGGGCGACAGCTCGGGCCGCGCGGTGATCGCGGCGCAGCCGGCGAGGGCGGCCAATGCCACGGCTGCGATGGCAACGCCCGGCTGGCACGAGCAGGGAGCCTCGAAGTGCATGCGCGCGCGTCGCCTCGTGTCACGCGGCCATGATGGCGGCAAATTGCTGGTCGAGCTCACCGGTGAGGACGACGAGCCGTTCAAAGGAGTCGATCTCCGCAAGCAGCGGACGCCGCGCGCTCAGCGGCCAGTCGGCGATCTCGGCGTACGAGTTGGACGCGATGCGGCTGACGAGGGTGTGGAGCGTCTGTTCCAAGTCGTCGACGCGATGGCGGTCGCGGAGGGCTGCGGCGCCGCTTCGGTCCGGCGACCGCTCCGCGAAGTACGCGCGCCACGCGCCCAAGCGCCGCCGCAGGCCGTCTTCGAAAGCGCGGCGTGCCGCCGCGCTGGCAGGCGAAAGGGTCGGCTGAGCGGCTCGGCCCCCTGCAATCCACCCCAGGCGATGGGCGATGCGGCGCAGCGTGCCAGCAGCATCGATGATCGCATCGGCGCTGACGCGACTGCGCGGCCCTTCGAGGCGCGCGTCGTCGGCGACGGCGAGCAGCTGGCCGAGCGTGCCGGTCGATTGCTTCTCCAGCGCCTCGATCGTCGCGTCGTCTGGGGGCGGCGCGCCGACCGGGATCAGCTGCAAGTCGTTATCGAGCAGCGTGCGCAGGCGC
>CAZTDK010000113.1:0-8607 GCA_964611965.1 uncultured Binatia bacterium (SeqCode)
CTTCGGGGAGCCCCAGGACAGGATTGGTCGCTATGCACTGCCAAGTCCGACAGGCTGCTAGAACCGAAAACGGGGGCGGCGGACCATTGGCCGGTTCTCAATTCCCAAATCCCGGTTCCCCGTTTTCCATTCTCCGAAACTGGCACCCGCCGCTAGCTCCACACCAGTGCGGTCCCTCATGCTCGTCACTCGCACGCTGCCAGCGCCCCGGCCCGCGCGCTTGGGCCTATCATGGGTCGACGCGGTTCTCCTCGCCGGTTTAGCCGCGCTGGTGGCGGGGATGGTGGCGCTGGCGCACCGTTGGGAAGCGCCATTGCGATCCACGGTCGAGATCGACCTGTCGCTGCGGGCGCTGCCCAAGTACACGCTGCTGTCGTTGGCGCGCGGGGTGGCGGCGTACATTCTCTCGCTGATCTTCACGCTCATCTACGGCACGGTCGCCGCCCACAGTCGGCCCGCCGAGCGCATCATGATCCCGATCCTCGACATCCTGCAGGGCATTCCGGTCCTCGGCTTCCTGCCGGGTTTGGTGCTCGGCATGGTGGCGCTGTTCCCCCATTCCAACGTCGGGCTCGAGCTGGCGTGCATCGTCATGATCTTCACCGGCCAGGTCTGGAACATGACGTTCTCGTTCTACGGCTCACTGCGCAGCATCCCCACGGAGTTGCGCGAGGCAGCGCTGGTGTATCGCTTCGACTGGTGGAAGCGCTTTCGCACCCTGGAGGTGCCGTCGGCGATGATCGGTCTGGTGTGGAACTCGATGATGTCGATGGCCGGCGGCTGGTTCTTCTTGACGGTCAACGAGGCCTTCACGCTCGGCAAGCAAGACTTCCGTCTGCCGGGCATCGGCGCATACATGAGCGTGGCCATCGAGCGCGGCGACTCGACGGCCATGGCCGGAGCAATCGTCGCGATGACGACCATGATCATCGCCGTCGACCAGCTGGTGTGGCGACCGGCGCTGGCGTGGGCGCAGAAGTTCAAGGTGGAGGAGACCGAAGCGGCGGACGTGCCGACGTCGTGGGTGTTGGACGTGCTGCGGCGGTCGCGACTCATGCCATGGATCGAGCAGCAGGCCGGTGAGATCTTCGCGCGCTTGGAAACGCGGCGTGCCGCGTACGTTGCGCGACCCAACGTTCAGGCAAGCGGCCGCCGGCTGGCGTTCGCTCCCCGCCTCGCAGGCGGTCTCATCGCTGCGACAGCCCTGCTCCTGACGGCATGGGGCGTATTCCAATTGCTCACACTCCTGGCCGCGTTGCGCGCCGGCGAGTGGCTACACCTCGTGGCGGCGCTGCTGTTGACGTTCCTGCGTACATCGGCGGCGCTGGCGCTGGGGGCCCTGTGGGCGGTACCGGTCGGAATCTGGATCGGCCTCGCACCGCGGCGGGTGCGGACGTTGCAGCCGCTGATTCAGGTGGCGGCGGCGTTTCCCGCACCGATGCTGTTCCCGCTCGTCACCCTGGTGATCCTCGCGCTCGGCGTGCCCTTCGCGTGGGGCTGCGTTGCACTCATGCTCCTGGGCTCGCAGTGGTACATCCTGTTCAACGTGTTGGCGGGCGCGAGCGCGATGCCGCAAGATCTACGCGAAGCCGCGGCGGTGTACGGACTGAGCCGCTGGGCGCGCTGGCGCATCCTCTACCTGCCGGTGGTGTTTCCGCACCTGGTGACCGGCTTGATCACCGCCGCCGGCGGCGCATGGAATGCCAGCATCGTCGCCGAGTACGTGCGTTATGGAGACACGACATTGATAGCCCCGGGTCTCGGCTCACTGATCACCCAAGCCACCGCCGCCGGCAACTTCCCGCTGCTCGCGGCAGGCGTGCTGACCATGTCGTTCGCCCTGGTGACGTTGAATCGCCTGGTCTGGCACCGGCTCTACCAGCTCGCCGACCGGCGCTATAGCCTCAACCGGTGAGGCCTGCGGCCGGCGTCTTTTTTATGGTCCGCTCCCCGTTGGGTCGCTGCAGACTTCCAAGTCCGATAAATTTGCTACTCTCGACGTCTTGAGACCGACTGACAGATCGAACCCTCCACATCGATATGGCAGATGCTCTGATCAGTTACGGCCTTTGGGCGGTGTTCCTGGGCGCCACGCTTGAGGGTGACATCTCGGTTCTGCTCGCCGGGGTGCTGGCACATCTCGGTTTCTTCAGCCTGACCGGCGCGATCGTCGCGGGCGCCTGCGGCGGGATCGTCGCCGACGTCGCGTGCTACGGCATCGGGCGGACACATGCCGCCACCATGCGCGACAGTGCCATCTATCGGCGCGTCGGACCGTTCGTCGAGCAGCTGGCGAAGCGCATCGGGCCGTGGGAGGTCGCACTGGCGCGGTTCATCTACGGAACACGCATTGCCAGCATGCTCTTCTGGGGCATGTACGGCTTGCGCTTGACGCGCTTCGCCGTCCTCGACGTCATCGGCTGCGCGTTGTGGTCGACCGCGCTCACCAGCCTCGGCTTCGCGACCAGCGGCAGCGTCACGCTGCTGATCGGCAAGTTCAAGCGGGCCGAGCGCTGGCTGCTAGTGAGCGCACTGCTCGCCGCCGGCGCGGTGTTCGCTTTCCACCGGCTGGGACGGCGGCTGCGACGCACAGCGACGTCTCAGCGCGATTCTGGCACGACCGACCTCACCTGAGCCCAGACCTGCGCCAACGGCTGGCCCATCGGCGTTTCGGCTGCTGCGGATCCGTTCAATGTCCGCGTGTCAGCATGGATCGCCGACAGCGCCGGCGTGACCGCGTCCGGCGGGGGAATTGTCCCAGGGTCTCCGGGTGTGCATGCCGGCGGGTTGGCGGCTGCGAGCGCCGGCGGCGGCAAGGTCGGCGGATTGAGAAATGCGGGTGGGTTGGTGAAGTCGAGGCAATCGAACAGATCGTCGGCGTTCGCGTCGCGCAACGTGAGCGCGCCGATGTTCCACTTGCGCTCGATGAACTTGAGGACCGCCGTGTGATCACGGACTATCGACGAGACGTAGTTCGGCCGCGCGTACGGTGACACGACGACCGCCGGGACGCGGAAGCCGTATTGATCATAGCCCCCGGGAACGTCTCCCGCTCCCAGATCCGGCGGAATGTCGTCGGGCGCAATCGCCGGCGGCGGTGGCACGTGATCGTAGTAGCCGCCGTGCTCGTCGTACAACCACACGAGCAACGTACTGGGCCAGTTCGGACTGGACATGACCGCGTTGATGACCTGCGAGGAGAACTGCTCGCCGATGCGGATGTCGTCGGGGTTCTCCTCCGAACCGCCCTTGTTGAACAGCGGGTCCACCACGGACACGGGCGGCAGCGTGCCGGCCGCGGCATCGGTGAAGAATTTCGCGATCGGCACCAGGTTGCTGAAGTGCTGTTGGGCATACTTGGACAGAATGAACACTGACGGCACGTCCGAATAGTAGTTGCGCCAGGCGATGCCATGCGCGTCGAGGCGATCGAAGATGTTTCCGTTGGGCGGCGGCGGCGCGGCCAGCGCGGCGGTGGTTGTACTGATGATTCCTGCCGCCGTTCCGGCCATCAGGAAGCGGCGGTTGGGGTACGTCTGACACAGCGTGGAGCTGAACCAGCGGCTGGCAAGCGGAAAGGTGCGCGCCAGGCCGTAGTAGAAGGGAAGGTCGCCCCCCGTCCAGTAGCCCATCGCCACGGGTCCGCTGGCGAGCACGAATCCATCGTTCCGGCCATCAGCGTACGAAATGTGGCTGGCGTTCCAATCCTGCCCCGGATGATCATTGAGCTGACACGCCGACGGCATGTGAAACGCATGAATCAGGTTGCCTTGGCCATCCGGATTCGTAACCGAAGGCACACCGTTCGTGACCGGCAGACCGACGCTGGGATCGAGCACCCCGAAATAGTTGTCGAACGAGTGGTTCTCCATCATCAGGATGATCACGTGCTCGATCTGCGGCAGTGTGTCCGTGCCCTCGGGCAGGCTCGGATCGGGCAGCGATCCAACCTGCCGAATCACCGCGGTTGGCATCGGCGTGGGCGTGGGAGGCGGCGCACTCTCGTCCGCCAGTGCACCGCGCAAGATCCAGGCGGTGATATCGTCGATCTGCTCCGCGCTCAGCACTGGCTTGCCGCTGGGCATACGGCTGCCAAACTGCAGATCGAAGACGGAGGGCAGGGTCAGCTTGGTGATGAGGAAGCTGTTTGCGGGATTGCCCGGGTCGACGCGCAGCATGCCCGCCTGGCTCGCAGCGAAATTGGACGGAGTCACGCCGACCAGGTTGGCATAGGCCGCGCTGCCCTCGAGGACGAGGCTGCCCGCCTGGTCTTTGGCGTTGTGACAGCTCAGGTCGAGGCATGTCGGCGCGAGGATCGTCGCCTGAATTTGCGGGAAGGTTGACGCCGTGCTGAAGGTCGGCGTCTGCGTCGCCTCGGGGAGTGTCGCCGTCGCGGTTGCGGTCGGGGTCGGCGAGGGCAGCTCGGCCGGGCACGCGGCAAGCGCGTTGTTCACCGCCTCGATGATTTCGTTGACCGTAATGTCGCCGCTGCCGTCGGCATCGCCGACCGTGCAATTGGAAAGCGGCGCCGAATCGAGCGCGATGTTGACCATGGTGATAAGTTCGTTGACCGTCACATCGCCGCTGCCGTCGCAGTCACCGATACACGCGGCGTTGCCGCGCTGCGCGAGGGCTGGGAGGCACAGCGTCAGCGCCAGCAATGTCGTACACGCGCGGTGCAGGGTGTGGTTTATCTTTGGCTCACAATGTTGATATCTGATCGTCATCTGTCTGCCTTCCAGTCCGCGGAGAATGAGAGACCGAAGCGAACGCTCCAATTCAGAGCGCCACAAAAACAGGAGATTTTGAAATCACGAAAGGAAACGTCAACATTCTTTTTCGTGTTCTCGCTCTTTCGTGCTTTCGTGATGGTCATTTGGTTGCTGCTGTCAGTTCCCCGTCGGCGGCGCTTCGTCCGCCAGCGCGCCGCGCAAGATCCAAGCGGTGATATCGTCGATCTGCTCCGCGCTCAGCGTTGGTTTGCCGCTGGGCATACGGCTGCCAAACTGCAGATCGAAGACGGACGGCAACGTTAGTTTGGTAATGAGGAAGCTGTTTGCAGGATTGCCCGGGTCGACGCGTAGCATGCCCGCCTGACTCGCGGCGAAATTGACCGCCGTCACGCCGACCAGGTTGGCGTATGCAGCGCTGCCTTCCAGTACGAGGCCGCCCGCCTGGTCTTTGGCGTTGTGACAACTCAAGTCGAGGCATGTCGGCGTGAAGATCGTCGCCTGAATCTGCGGAAACGTCGACGCCAGGCTGAACGTCGGTGTGAGAATCGGCGACGGCGACGCCGTGGCGGTCACTGTCGCCGTTGCCGATGGCGTGGATGTCGGCGGTTGCGTCGGTGTCGCCGTTGGCGTGATGGTCAGCGTTGGCGTGATGGTCGGCGTTGAGGTTGACGGCAATGTCCCCGTCGGGGTGATGGTTGGCGTGCCGCTGAGCGTCGGGGTGGGGCTGAAGGTGACCGTGTCGACCGGCGTGGGCGTCCACGTGGGCGAGGGTGCCAACGTCGGGGAGAGCGTCAACGTCGGCGTAGGTGTCCACGTGGGAGAGAACGTCGAGGTCGGTACCGTGGTGGGCACGCTCGAGCCCGGTGCACCGGCGAGAATCCACTGACGAACCAACCCAATGTCGACCGCAGACAGCAGCGGCGGCGCCAGCGGCATGCCGGAGCCTTCATCCGAAGGGGGGCCGGTGAGCTTGATCAGCAGAAAACTGTGACCCGGATCTCCCGGGACGACGCGCAACAATCCCCGCGACGCAGCCGCGGCGTTGAACGGCGCGACGTTGATGAGATTGCCGTACGACTCGCCGGCGCTGAGGATGAGATTGCCAGCGCGGTCGCTGCTGTTGTGGCAGCCGGCGCTGAGGCAGCGGACATTGAAGATGGTGGTTTGAATCGTGTCGAAGCTGGAGGTTGACGTCGCCGGTGCCGGGCCGTTGCCGGCGCACCCGGTGCCGAGCAAGCACATACCGAAGAGAAGCGCCAAGCAGGCACGGGGTGATTGCATTCGGGAGCACAGAGCGGAGGCGGTGAGGCGTCCCGCGAGGTCGGCTACTGTCCTTTGACACTCCCGACCACAATGCTGGCGACGCCCTGCTTGCTGAACTTCTTGCCGGTGATCTGGGCGTGTTCGCCCGCGAGCTTCTTCGCGTCATCGTAGGGATCGGGATTGTTGTGATCGTCGAGCAGCAAGTAGACCTCGCCAGCGTCGGTGAGGATGCCGATGGGAACGCCCTTCTTGGCGCACATTTGCGCGCAGGCCTTGTGCCCCGCGCCTTTGCTGCCCTTGGCCATGTAGCAGGCCATGTCGAGGATCTCGCCTTGAACCGTCACGTCTTCTTGAGCGCAGACAGCGCGGCTGACGCCCATTCCGAGCACGCCCACCGCCACAACGAGGAGGATTCGTCTAAGGTGTTGCTTCACGTGGCATTTCCCCTTCCCAAAGTCAGACCGGATCAGTAGTATGCGGGCACTAGAAATGTCAATTTACATTCTGCTCAAGTTGCCTAAGCCGCGCGTTATCCGGCCTGCTGTCCCTCTTAACGGTTCGCCGGTCGCAATGGTTCCACTTGCCGTCCAATGCGGCAGGTTGATACCGGAGATTTAACCGCTCGCACCGATTCGCATGAGTCGCCCCGCGCCTACTGGTATGAAGACAGTGACTACCTCTGCGGGGCGGGATTGGAAAATGGATGTCAGTGTCGGCGAGCGCCAGCCACTGCGGCAACAGGTGCTGTTTCTCTATGGCATGGGGGCGGCGATCGGGCTGTATGTCGGCCTGATTCATCTCTATTTTTTTCGCTCGGCTGGTGCATTTTTTTTCTTCTTCGCCGCCGCGCTGGTGTTCACGACGGCGATGCTGGTGCTGTGGCGCGCCGTACTGCCACGCTTCTCCGACCGGCCACCGCTCCGCCGCTTGATGTGGCACGTCGTCACTTCGCTCGCCTGCTTTGCCGCGCTGTCGTACCTGATCAGTGAGATCAACCTGTACCTGTTTGGGGGCAACTCATTGTTGCGGACGTACGGCGGCGGCGCCCTGACGGTCACGTTCCCGGCCGCGGCAGTCCAGCGCTTCCCGCTCATCTACCCGTTGATTCCGATCGTGCCGGTCACGGTGCTGTGCCTGCTGGGTTTCAACCTGCATTGGTGGCGCATCCGTCTCATGCAGGGCCGCGAGCGCGAGTTGCGCGAGTTGGCGATCGCCGCGCAGCTGGCCGCGTTGCGTGCCCAGATCAACCCGCACTTCTTTTTCAACAGCCTCAACTCGATCGCCCAGCTCATCCAGACCGACCCTGCGAAAGCCGAAGCCTGCGTCGAGCGCTTGGCGGATATCTTTCGCTACCTCCTGAACCGCACGCAGGCGGAGTTCGTGCCGTTGGCGGACGAGCTCAAGGTCGCCGAAGCCTACCTCGACATCGAGCGTGCCCGCTTCGGCGACGACCTCGTCGTCAAAGAAGAAATCGACGAACGCGCCCGCGCCGTGCTGATGCCGGGATTGATGTTGCAGCCGCTGGTTGAGAATGCGGTGCGCCACGGTATTTCGCGAAAGATCGGCGGCGGATCGGTGTTGATCCGCGCCGCCGTCGACGCCGGCGGCTTACAACTGACCGTCAGCGACACGGGCGTCGGCATCCGCGGGCGCGAGACCATCTTCGAGCGCGGTGTGGGCTTACGCAGCGTGCGCGATCGTTTGGTGAAGCTGTACGGGGCGGACTATGCTCCGGCCATCACGACGGCTGAGGGCAAGGGAACCACCATCATCCTGCGTATCCCGGCGGGCGCCACGGCGTAGAAAATGATGAGGGATGAGAGATGAGCGAAACGCAATTCCCCTCTTCCTTCATCCCTCATCCTTCATCGCCCATCCGATGATGCGCGTGCTGGTGGTCGACGATGAGAAGCTGGCGCGCGACCGGCTCGTGTCCTTCCTGCGCGGCATCGACGACGTCGAAGTGATCGGGCAGGCAAAGAACGGCGTCGAAGCGGTGCACGTCATCGAAGAGCAGTCGCCCGACCTGGTGTTTCTCGACGTGCAGATGCCGGGAATGGACGGCTTCGAGGTACTGAAGGCGGTGAAAGCGCCGCCGCACATCGTCTTTGCCACGGCGTTCGACGAGTACGCCATTCGTGCCTTCGACGTCTCCGCCACCGATTACTTGTTGAAACCGATCTCGCGGGCACGGCTCGAAGAAGCCGTGCGCCGCGTGCGCCAGCGCCTCGGCGGCGAGGCGCCGGCGACGCAGCTCCGCGACCTCATGCAGCGCCTCGAGGCACGCGACCGGCGCTACCTCGCGCAGGTGCCAGTACACCGCGGCCGCCAGATCCTCGTGCTACCGGTCAATCAAATCCTCTGGTTCGAGGTCGAGTACCGCCTGGTCTACGCCTACATCGACGGCGACCGTTACATGACCAACTTCACCCTCAAAGAGCTCGAAGAGCGCCTGGATCCCGAGGTGATCTTTCGAGCCCACAAGTCACGCCTGGTCAACCTCAAGCACGTGCGCGCCATCGTCCCGTGGTTCGGTGGCCGCTTCAAGCTCGTCATGCGCGATCAAAAGGGCTCCGAAGTGGAGCTCAGTCGGGCCCAGGCCCGCGAGCTG
>CAZTDK010000113.1:8617-12334 GCA_964611965.1 uncultured Binatia bacterium (SeqCode)
GTAACGCGGCACAGAATTGGGAGAGCAACCTATGGAACGGTTCCTGAGAAGACACGTGTGCGCGGCGCTGGCGGCGATGAGTGTCGTGCTCGCCACCCACCCTGGCCGCTGTGCCGCGGCCTGCGCCGGCGACTGCAATGGCGACGGCCAGGTCACCGTCGATGAGCTCATCATCATGGTCGGCATCACGCTCGGTTCGGCACCGCTCACCAGCTGCGTCGCCGGCGACGCCGACGGCAACGGCAGCATCACGGTCGATGACATTGTCGTTGCAGTGAATCACTCCCTCGGCGTGTGCCCACCGCCGACGGCCACACCGACGCCGTCCCCGTCCCCGTCTCCGTCTCCGAACACGCCCGTGCCGACGTTGGGACCGCTGGGGACCCGCCACTTTGTGCTCAATCCGGAGCACAGCACGTTTACCGCAGTGCTCTCCGCCTCCACGTCCTTCCCCCTCGGAAATTTTCAGGGGCAGAAGAACGGCGAGACCGGACTGTTGGGTTACTTGGACTTGCGAGCCGGGCAACCCGACAATCAAGGGTTTGCCACCATCGATGTCGTTGACGCGTCCGACTATCTCTACGTCGATGCGACCGCACAAGCGCAGGTCGTGTTCTGCATCAAACCGATCGTTCCTGTGGCCAACGCCGGCCTGGTGACCTGCAAAGGCGGACTCGATTTCAGCGTCGGCTTGACGCAAAACCATCACCTCGGTCAGATCGGCGTCAACGGCTTCAGCGCCGAGCAGTGCACCAACCAAGGAGGCAACATCGAGAGTCCCAACCAGATCTGCGGCACGGGCGCGATCGGGCAGGTATGCCGCGACAGCAGCGACTGCGGCGGCGTCTGCGGCTTGAGCCCGTCGACCTGTAGCATGCCGAGCACGACACGAGGTAGCGCATGTCAGGCCGATGCCAACTGCGATACGACTGCTGGAGCGGACGACGGCGTCTGTGGTCAATCAGCGCCGCACCCCGGCGTGTGTAACGGCACCTTCCAGGTCAGCCAGCTGGGTGGCAACAGCGGTCCCGGCGCGGTGAGCATCTCGCCGGTGCCGCAGCTCGGCCTCCAGGGCCTGCCGGTGGAAATCAGCACCGAGCTGGCGCTGCCGTGTGGCGACGAAGGTCCCGGGATGTCGGCGCCAATCGCTTTCACCAGTGCCCTCTTTCGTTCGACGATCCTCAATTTCAACAACCTGACGAACGTCTGTGGCGCCGGCATCGTGGACAGCAGCTGCATCACCAACACCGATTGCGATTCGGCAGCCGGTGCCGGTGACGGAATTTGCGGTGCGATCTTCCAGTACGACACCCATGGCGAGAACTTCTCATGCGCCGACTGGACGGACAGCAATGCGCCAGGATGCCTGGTGTTTTCAGCGCCGCAGCTGGACGCCAACCCACAGACGATTGGCGCGGACTTGATCACCGCGTTCACATTTTGCGGCCGATGAAGACAGGTCCTGAGTCCTGAGTTCTGAGTGCTGAGAATAGTTTGGCTACCCTCTCGTCCCTCAGGACACAGCCCTCAGGACTTCGTAGGTAGCATCATCGCGTATTTCCGTGTAATGAACTGCGCCACGAAGGTTTTATGCCATGCAGCGTGGTCGGCAGTTGAAAAGCGCCGGGGTGCTCCTCCTGCTGATGAGTTTCAGTGCGACGGTCGCGGCCGCAGCGCCGTCTGCTGGGCTGCCGGGCGACGCCAACTGCGACCAGCAGGTGGATGCGACCGACATCAGCGCCGTGATCGGCGTCATCTTCGGCGCGCCCGTCCTATGTTCAGGCACTGACGCCAACGGCGACGGCCGCCTCACGGCTGCCGACGTCACCGCGGTCGAGCTGGCCTTCCCACCACCCGCTCCGTCACCAACTGCGACGGACACCCCGACCGGCACATCGACACCGACGTCAACCCTGTCTCCCGTGCCCAGTGAGACGCCGACGACCACCCCAACACCGACCGACACGGCAACAGCAACCGCCACGGGCACCGAAACCCCGACACCGACGATCACTCGCACCCCAACGATTACCGCGACCGCGACCCCGAGCGCGACCCCGACCCCGAGCGCAACGCCGACCCCGAGCGGGACGGCGACGCGGACTCCGACGATCACTCCAACACCGACCCTCACGCGGACACCAACCGTGACCCGAACTGCCACGCCAACGGCCAGCGGCACGTTCACCCCGACGAACACGCGTACCGCCACCCCCACGCCAACTGCGACGCTGACGCCGTCCCCCACATTGACCAGAACGTTTACCCCGACGCGCACCTCGACGCCCACGTTCACCAGCACGCCAACGCCAACGATCACCCCCACCACCACCGCGACGCGAACAGAGACCCCGACACGGACGATCACCGCGACCCAGACGATCACTGGGACCCCAACGGTGACCAGCACGCGCACCGTCACGGCGACACCAACGGCAACCCTGCCGCTCACGGCGGGGCCCATCATTACGTTCTTCGGCCTGACGACGGCCGACAATCACGTGCTGCAACCGACGACCAGCGATGCGCAGGGCAATCCGGTATATGTCAGCCCGTTCGGCGCCGGCTTCTTCATCGTGGTCGAGTCCAAGCCGGGCACCAGTCACCGCGGGCCCGGGCTGACCCTCAGCAACAGCGACCCCGGTGATCCGGGCGCGCGCCCGGATGTGCAGATCCTCGCCAACCGTGACCTCGGAAACGGGAGCGCGGTGGTGTGTGACGCCGGGCCCCCGCCCCTCCTGCTTGGCGGCGTGCCCGGCATCGACCCACCAACGTTTGATATCACCTCGCAGACCGTCGCCGACGCGCTCAACGACTTCGGCTGCCGTTTCGACAATGAAACCACGTCGCCGTGCACGTTGACACCGCGCGAGATCTACGGCTTCGTTGCCCCGGATACGGTGAACCAGGTGTGCACCGCGAGCGTCGTTGGCCACGCACTGCTCTTCCAACCGGGCGATACGCTGCTGACGGTGCAGTGGCGAGACTCGGGTGGCAACATCGGATTACCGCGGCGCCTCGTCGTCCGTGTCGAGTGAGCATGAACCACCGACATCTGGGCGGCACGCACCAGCAATAGACTGGAGTCCTGTATCAGGGGTCCGCTGAAGAATGGCAAACGGCAGGTAGCTATCCGACCATCTGTAAGCTATTTCGCGATCTGATACAGGACGCGGGCAGCCCGTCGGACTTGGAAGTGTGCCGCGACCCAACGGGGAGCGGACCATGGAAGAACGCCGGCCGCAGGCCTGGAGGCGTAACAAGGAGGACCGCAATGTCGTGGACAACCTGGATTGCAGTGGCAACCGGAATCGTCATGGTCGTCGGCAACAAGATGGAGCCGCCACCGGTTATCCTCGATTTGGGGCCCGTCGTGCCGACGCCGGCCGCCACGCCAAAGAAGGCCGAGAAGAAGCGACTGATTACCACGATCACGGTACAGAACAGCCCCACGGGCGAGTCCCTGGTCTCGTTCGAAGCCACCGACGTGGCGGACGAAGGCGAGGACAAGACCCACACGATCGCGTCGAAGAGCTATTCGTTTGGAGATCAGAAGGCTGAGCTCAAGCCACTCAGCGAAAAGATCACGGCACAGATCCGCAAGCTGGAGCAAGACATGCTCGAGTACGCCGAGCGCGCCGGCCCACCCAAAGCGCGCGCGCCCATCGGATCAGGCGGATCCGGATTCTCAGCTTTAGCTTTTGCCGCCGCTTTCGG
>CAZTDK010000114.1:0-2686 GCA_964611965.1 uncultured Binatia bacterium (SeqCode)
GAGCGGTGCGCCGTTCAGTTGCACGGATCTCGCGGCTGGAAGTGCTGCTGGTGCAGGTCTTGCCTACGCCTTCACTCAACTCAATCAGCCGACTGCCGGAGATATCGTGGTGCCCGGTGCGCAGTTCGTCGCAGACTCAATCCTGGTGCCAACCCCCACGCCGCCACCGCTACCTAGTGAATGTATTGGCGACTGTTCGAGAGATTCCACGGTCACCATCGATGAGCTGATCACCATGGTCAACATCGCGCTCGGCAATGCATCGGTGAGCGCGTGTCCCGGCGTCGATCAATGGTGCAATGAAGGCGACCTTGGCGTGACCATTGATTGCATCATCGTCGCGGTAAACAGTGCGCTTGAAGGATGTCCGGGACCGACGCCGACACCGACAAACACCCCCGCATGTGCACCCACCGGCACGCCGTACTGCAGCGACTTTTGTCCTCCCTCGCCCACGCCTGCGCCAGGGTGTCCTTCTCCTGGCGGTTACTGCTTGCAGAACCCGTATTGTTTCAACGGCGAACCTTGTTACCCGCGCGGTCCATATGCCGGATGTTGCGAGTGTGCCGGAACGCCTGCCCTAACGCCGACGCCCACATTTACGCCGACTCCAACAGGGACGTTCCCGGCATGTGATCAATCGACACCGCGTCCCGACGTTCCCTGTCCGGACGATGGTCTACCTTGTGAGGCGCGTAGCCATACCCAGTGCAGGCTTTTCGGTAGAGACGGGGTTTGCAACTGCATCGGCTTCGGCGGTACGTGCGCATGCGACACAGAAGGATCAACGGTGACTGCGACGGCGCTCTGCAGGAACGCCCACGCGTTCCCGGCGCCGCCCAGCGGGTGCTGCGCCAGCGCGCCGGCGATGCGGCGGGGCATCAGGTCAGTCAGCGCTCAAGAGCGAAGACTTCCTTTACTGGCAGTCTGAGCGCCGGGAGCATCTTCGAGGAAACGTGACCTCGTGAGCAGGTCTTCCCGGCGGAAAAGCCACGCGCGGTGCGATCGAAAACGATGATCTCTTTTCGAGTCGCGTCAACGAGCCAGTATTCGTCGACACCATTGGAGGCGTACACCTCCTTCTTTTCGGTGCGGTCGCGTCGCGCCGTGGAGCGCGACAGAATCTCGACGACCAGGTTGGGGACGATCCGCAGGAACTGACCCTCGATCGGCTTGGGACCCGCCGCGAAGCGTTCGTTGCTGATGAACGAAACGTCAGGCTCCAGCGTATCGCCAGACGGCAGGTCGTAACCCGCACTCGATCCCAACACGATTCCAAGCTTCTTCGCTCGGATATGGGCGTCGAGCGCCGCAGAGATGCGTGTCTCGATGCTGCCATGCGGCCAACCAGCCGGAGGCGTCATGACGATCCTCCCATGGATCAGCTCGTAGTGGTTGATGTCGGAGCGTGGGCGCCGATCCAGCCAGCGGCGAAACTCCTCCTGGTCAAACTGCTCCTCGGAACGGAAGGCGGTTTCGACAACCATGCGGTGGACTATATCGCGCCCCGACGAAGCACTGCAAAGGGTGTAGGCGGCTTTGCCGGAAAACCTCCTTGGCGGCGTCTGGTTTCTGGCAAACATGCTGGCCGACCTTCTTCAATGGCTTCTGCGCGCGACACCAAAGGTTTGCGGCCAAGTATCGCGGCGCGGCCAGGGACGTTGCGAGAGATGCCCCAATTCTCTGTTGGTGACCCTGGTGGGATGTGATAGCTGCAAGATCACTCTGGGAAGGAAATCATGCTTCGAAAATCCCTGGTCCGGCCCGCTTGCGTGGGCGCGACGTTTTGGCGATTGCCAGTGCTCTTGTTCTGCGGGCTTCTGGTGGGGGTGGGTCAAGCCGTGGCCGATTGCACGCCGGTGGGCCACTGTGCGGTACAGGTAACGTGTACGAGCCCTTCCGACTCGCAGTGTACTGCGTGCGATATCGGGTACTACCTGTTCGAAGGGGTGGCGGATACGTGCCCGGTGTGTACGGCGGTGCCCAACTGTGCATCGTCGGTGACCTGTACGAGCGCGTCCGACTCGCAATGTACCGCCTGCGCCGCCGGGTACTACCTGACTTCGGTGGCGGGCCAGTCGCAGTGCGTTCCGTGCACCGACGTCGCGCAGTGTGCGCAACCGGAGACATGCACCACCGCCAGCAATTCGCGGTGCCCGCAATGCGCCAGCGGGTATTGGAGAGACAGCTCGGGTCCGGCCGACGTGTGCAGCGCGTGTCCCGCGGTGACGCACTGTACGTCGCCGCTCACCTGCACGAGCGCGTCGAACTCCCAGTGCACGAGCTGCGCCGCCGGATTCTACCTGCTCGACGGGTCGCCGGACACCTGTCCGACGTGTACGGCGGTGCCCAACTGTGTGTCGGCGGTGACCTGTACGAGCGCGTCGGACTCGCAATGTACCGCGTGCGCCGCCGGGTACTACCTGACTTCGGTGGCGGGCCAGTCGCAGTGTGTTCCGTGCACCGACGTGGCGCAGTGTGCGCAACCGGAGACGTGCACCACCGCCAGCAATTCGCGATGCCCGCAATGCGCCAGCGGGTATTGGAGAGACAGCTCGGGTCCCTCGGACGTGTGTAACGCGTGTACCCCGGTGGCCGAGTGTACGTCGCTGCTCACCTGCACGAGCGCGGCGAGCTCCCAGTGCACGAGCTGCGCCGCCGGGTTTTATCTGTCCGACGGGTCACC
>CAZTDK010000114.1:2786-12332 GCA_964611965.1 uncultured Binatia bacterium (SeqCode)
ACCTGCTCGATGGGTCGCCGGACACCTGTCCGACGTGTACGGCGGTGCCCAACTGCGTGTCGGCGGTGACCTGTACGAGCGTGTCCGACTCGCAATGCACAGCCTGCGCGGCCGGGTATAGTTTGTCCGAAGGTACAGCCGACATGTGTGTGCCGGCGGCGACCGCGACATCGACCGGCACTGTAACCCCATCCGCGACACTCACCCCGATCCCATCGGAAACGCCCACCCCGACGCCGACGGCGACACTGGCGATTGCGTGTGCGACCGTCCCACGCTCCGGGTGCCAACCCCCGCAGCGCGCCGCGAGTATCAGCTTGAATGCCGCGGCTGACAAGGTGGGCTGGAAGTGGTCGGGTGGCTCGTCTTTGCCTGACGTCTCACAGTTCGGCGACCCCGTGAATGGACCGACCGCCTATTCTCTGTGTGTCTACGACACCAGCGCGGGACCGCCGTTCCTGGCGTTTAGCGCCTGGGTGCCGGCCAGTGGGACCTGCGGCGCGCATCCGTGCTGGAAGCAGACGCACAACCGTTTCGTGTACGCCAACCGCCTCGCCACACCGGACGGCGTGAGGCGGATGACACTGCAAGCCGGGCACACGGGTGCCTCCATCGCCGTGAGCGGCCGAGGGAGCAATCTGCACATGCCGGTGGCGGCCGATGGGCTCTTCCTGCTGCGGGAATTTCCGGAGGTCATCGTGCAGCTGCAGCGCAGCGATAGTCCGACCTGCTGGGAAGCTGTGTTCACCAGCCCGGCGACGCGCAACACGCGCCGGGTGTTTGCAGATACGATACGTTGACAGCTCGACTCGGCGGCATCGCGGAGCACCCGTCCGCGTTGTGGGGGACAGGCCGGGAGCGTTCCGTGATGCGGTCGTGGACCGTTAGCCTCAATGCCAGTGAGATAAGGTTCGTAAGATGCACAGCCGGCCGGCGGTTGAAACCGCGCCTACGAGACACGCAAAGTTCGCCTGCGCGGACTGGCCGATTTTCCGGCTGTTTTGCCCAATGGACGGCAGTCGCCGCAGGGCGACTACGTGCTTTTCGTAGCCGCGAATTCATTCGCCAGGCGGCTTGGGCCTTAACTCACTGGCATTGGGGTAGCGAGGCGACCGTCCCGTATGCGAGCGACGGCCAGGCTAGCGCTTCCGCATCCTCGGTGCAAACCAATAATAAGTGTATAGTCAACGCATGCCAATAATCCCCGAAAAGATGTTCATGCCGCCTGGGGATAGGCAGACGTCCATACGGACGACTGAAGCGGAATTCCTGTGTGCGTTTTTGCGGGAGCGCCGCATTACCCGCACGCTTGAAGTAGGCTTCGCATACGGATATTCGGCCGCATCTATCATCTCCGCGACCGCTTCCAAGCACGTCGTGATCGACCCACATCCAGAGAGATATCAGGATCTGGGCGCGAAAAATCTTGCCGCGCTCGGATTTGCCGATCTGTACGAGCTGCGCAAGGCTTCGTCGCACGTCGCGCTGCCGGCGCTTGTGCAGGAAGGGAGGATGTTCCAGTTCATCTTTATCGACGGCGGCCACAAATTCGACCAGATATTTGTGGATTGGTACTACTCCGACCTGTTGCTCGAGAACGGCGGCTACGTCGTTTTCCACGACTCCTGGATGCGGTCCACGCAGGTGGTGACTGAGTTCGTGCGCACGAACAGAAGCAACTATAAGGAAGTGAGTATTCCGCTCAAGAGCCTCGTCGTGTTTGAAAAAATCGCCGAGAGCGACAATCGCACGTGGGACCACTTCAGGGAATTCAACACCCCCAGTCTTTCGCGTCTGTATTCAAATGCGCACAACAGGTTGAAGCGTGCGCTTGCGAGGATCAAGCGGCACCTGGCGGCGCGCGCCGGCGGGCGGCAGGAACATCCCGACTCTTCGCTCCGCACGTGAAACGTGCTAGGTCGTCTCTCGTCGTGGTGTCACGTTGGTCATGGAATTATCTGTTGAGCGGGGAGAGTTATGCTGGGCAGCAATTGGTGCAGGGAGGCGATTCGAGTGACCAGGCAGTGCTGGCAGTGCGTGGTGATAGCATGCGTCGGAGTGCTCCTATCGCTCGCCGGCGCGGGCTTCGCTCAGCAAACGTGCGATACGGGGAACCCGTGCGTCACCGGTGGCATGTGCCAGGCGGACGGCTCGTGTACAGGCGTCCCCGCGGACGATGGCACACCCTGCACCTATACTCTGCTGGGTGCCTGTGTGACACCAGGCGTCTGCCACACGTTTGCAATTCCCGGCTTCCCGACACAGAGCTTTTGCGATGCGCTGCCTGTCACCTGTCCAACGCCCAGCAACAAATGCGAGGTGAATTTTTGCAACCCAGCTAACGGACAGTGCACGACCACAGCACTCCCCTGTATCGATCAGTGCAAGCAGGGTGGCGAGTGCGAGCCGGCGACCGGCGACTGTACGTACACGCAAAACGTCCTTGACGGTACCAGCTGCAACGACGGGAACGTGTGCACCGGGAACGATCACTGCCAAGCCGGCACGTGCGTCGGCACGCCGGGAGCGGTGACCAACCCGACGCCCACGGCGACCGCGACCTCGACGCAGGCGCTTGCGACTTACACGCCGACGCAGACGACCACGCCAAGCGCGACCTCGACAGCGTCCGCCGTGCCGAGCGCCACCGCGACCCGATCATCCACGCCGACAAATACCCCGACGGTCACGGTCACCAGCACGACGGTACCGAGCAACACGGCGGCGCCCACGGTGACCGCTCCGCCGACGGCTACGGCGACCCTTCCGCCGTCGGCGACGCCTACGACCGCGCCGAGCGGCACGCCGACGCAGACCGCAACCAGTGAGCCCACCGTAACCGCAACCGCGCCGCCGTCCGCTGCACCCACCAACACACCGACCACGGTGCCGACGGCCAGCGCCACACTACCCGCCGTGACGTCGACCCCCTCGGCGACGAGTCCGCCAACGGCGACGGTGACCACGCCGCCGGCTACCATCACGCCGACGGCCACGGCACAGGTCTCAACCGCTACACCTTCGGCGACGAGTCCGCCAACGGCGACGGCCACCGCACCACCGTCGGCGACGCCGACACCGGTCGGCGCCGTATGCGCCGGCGATTGCGACGGCAGCGGCGACGTCACGGTCAACGAGATCATCATTTTGGTGAACATCGACCTCGGTTCTGCCGATGCGTCGGCCTGTCCGAACGGCATCCCCAGTGGCGTCACGGTTGACATCGCTTTGATTATCAAGGCGGTGGGCAACGCGCTGAACAACTGCCCGGCTCTCTGACCCGGAGGCGTCCCGGCTCGCCCTGATTCTCCGTGGGCGCGAAGCCGACGAAGGAATATCCCTCGGGTGTCAGAGCCCCGCGTCGCGCAGCAGCCGTGTCAGCACCACCTCGGCGGCGAATTCGCGTTCGGCGGTGGCGCGCGCGGCCTCGCATTGGTGATGGTAGTTGCGCTCCACCTGCGCGATGGCGTCCGCCGCCTCCTGGAGCGTGCTGAACGGAAAGATACCCTCGCCAACCGGATAGTACGGACGAAAACCGGTGTCCTGCACCACCACCGGTTTGCCGAGTGCCAGGTAGGCCGCGCTGCGCGTGCTGAACCAGCCACTGCGCGATGCGACATAGGCGTTCTTCGCGATGCTCCACTCCGCCCGCGAGCTGCGCAGGTAGTCACGGTACGCGTCGAGCGTGCAGGACTTCTCGTAGGCATCGACGATCTGCCAGCCGCGTTGCCGCAGCTCGTCGCGCGGCGCGGCTCCCGACAGCGCCACCTGTAGCGCTACCGGCGCGTGCGCCGGCAGGTCGATGAGCTTGGCGAACTCCACGTCCTTGCCGCCGTAGGTGACGCCGTCGAGGTTGGGCAGCGTGACGTCGGTCTTCCAGGACATGACGGTGGTATAGGTCGTCGCCGCTTGCAGATACGTGAACGGCCAATCGTCGAGCACGAGTGGTTGGCGCGTCGGCAGCCAGGTGAGGCCGCAGTGCGGAATGGCGCAGCTCGAATGGTTGATGTTCTCGGCGAAGGTGAAGAAGCAATCGTGGGCGCGGATCAAGCCGACGGAGTACGCCTGGTCTTCGCTGGCGGTACCGTGCTCGACGGCGAGCAGCTTGGCTTGGCTGTAGCTCGGGTCGCTGTCGAGGTAGGCGGTGCGGCGCGCGCCGCGATAGGCCTCGCGCAGCCAGCACGCTCCCGACACGTTGAGGAAGAGATCGGCGTCCTGACAGACCCGCGCGATCTGTTCGAGGGGAGCGCCGTGATAGGTGCCGTCCGGCGCGCGCAACGCCCAGCGTTCCCGCATGTCGCCGCCGGCGCGGCCGAGCGTCTCGAGCAGATGGGCCACGTTGAAGTTGACGTCGTCGGTGAACGTGTTGGCGTGTGGATCATACAACCACTGCCCGGTATCCTCGAGATAGAAAACGTCGTGACCGAGTCGGCGGAAACCGCTGACATAGGCGAGGTAGTCCCACGCCACGCCGCCGAGCGGGTAAGTGGCAATCAGGCCGGTGACGACGATCTTCATCGGTGACCTGGCCGAGCCGCAGGGGAAAAAAATGGAAAACCGGAAACAGGAAACCGCAAATTGAAAACGGGCCCATGTGCCGGTCTTCCATTCCCGGTTTCCCGTTTCCTATTTTTCATTCCTTCTCTCTGTGGGTCCCGCTCTTCGCCACATCCATCTTCACACCGCCCCGGCGCGGCGCACCTCGGGCTCCGGTGCCTGACGCGCATACAATTGATGGAAGAAGCCGCGCTGTTGCATCAGCGCGTCGAAGGTGCCGCGCTCGATGATGGCGCCGTGCTGCACCACCAGGATCTGCCCGGCGCGCCGCACGGTGCTGAGTCGGTGCGCAATGACGAAGGTGGTGCGCCCGCGCATCAGCTCCTCGATGGCTTGCATGATCAACGCCTCGGTGCCGGTGTCGACTGACGACGTCGGCTCGTCGAGGATCAGAATCGGCGCGTCGCGCAGCAGTGCGCGGGCGATCGTCAGCCGCTGCCGTTCGCCTTCCGACAGCGTTGCCCCTTGCTCGCCGATCACCGTGTCGTAGCCGTTGGGCAGCTGCGCGATGAACTCGTGCGCCTGGGCCATACGCGCCGCGTGCTCGATGTCCTCCAGGCTCGCCGCGGGGCGGCCGTAGGCGATATTGTCACGGACGCTGATGGGAAAGACCATTGGTGGCTGCAGAACCATGCTGATCTGCCGGCGCAGCTCGGTGAGGCGCAGGTGGCGCACGTCGATGCCGTCGATGCGTACCTCGCCGTGCGTCACGTCGTAGAAGCGCGGAATCAAGCTGACCAGCGTGCTCTTGCCGGCCCCCGTCGGCCCGACGATGGCGACGACTTCGCCCGGCTGCGCGTCGACGGTGATGGCGTGCAAGGTCTCACGGTCCGTCGAGTAGCTGAACGCGACGTCGACGAACTGCACATGCCCGCGCGGCGGCGCGCCAAACGTCTCGCTGCCGTCGGCAATCGTCGCATCGGCGGCGAGCACCTCCTGCACCCGTACCATGCCGGCCTTCGCGCCTTGCACGGTGCCGTAGGTTTGGATGAGCGCATTGATGGGTGCGTACAACGACGCCAGGTAGCTGGTGAAGACGATCATGTCGCCGATGGTCAACGCGCCACTCCAGACGTGCTGCGCGCCCAGCCACAGCACGGCCGCCGTGCCGCCGGCGAGCACCAGGTTGGTGCCGGCGCCGAAGAGCGTCTGCAGGGTGTAGAGCTCCAGGCTGCTGCGCAGGCTGGCGGTGCTTTGCATGACGAAGGCGTCGTGTTCCTCCGCCTCCTTGGAAAACGCCTGAACCACCTTGATGGCCGACATGCCGCGCTGGACCAGCTGATACACGGCGCTCTCGCTCTCACGGGCGCGCACCGCGACGGTGGTGATGCGCCGATTGAGCAGCACGATCGCCAGCAACAGCAAGGGACACACCGCCATCGCCACCAGCGTGAGCTCCCAGTCGAGCCGCAGCATGACGGTAAACATTCCCGCCAGCAGGACCGTTGCCGAGAGCACCGGGAAGATGCCGTTCATCGCCAAGGTCTGAATGGCGTAGGTATCGCCGGTCACCCGGTAGATCAGGTCACCCACCGCGGCGCGCGAGTGGAAGGACAGTGACAGGCGCTGCAAGTGTTGGAACAGACGGCTGCGCAGATCGTTGACCATCCCCTGGCCGATCGAGATCGTGGTGAAATTGTTCAGCACGCTGACGACGCCGAGCACGCCGTAGATGGTCACGAGACTCAGCGTCGCCACGGCCAACAATCCCGGCGGGGAAAACCCCGCCAGCCACGGCCACGGCGCCTCCCGGCGCGGCAGGACATAGTCGACGACGATCTTCAGGGGCCAGGGTTTGAGAATCTCCAACGCGTTGAGCAAGATCACCTGGGCGATCGCGAAGGCGAACTTGCCCCGGTATGGCCGGAGATAGCGGAACACATGCAGGATCAGCGTCATGCGTCGCGGTGGAGAGCACACGGCCGGGGATCTCGCTGCGGGCAGTCGGCCTGAAAGGCGGTCGCCTTTCGTAGCGCGTCCCTCGATACGGCCCCTGAGAAGATGGGGCCTACTCGGGATGAACGGAAAACAGCTTCATCAATCGATATCAAAACCGTTCGCCCCGAGGAGCCGCCCGTCTTTGGCGGCGTATCGAGGGGCGCTCCCTCGTCCCTCACTTCGCCTTCCCGTTCACCGGCGTCAACCCGATTTGTTTTCCCACGACTTCCAGGACGTGGTGCATGTCGCGGCCCAGACGGAAGTTGTCGATGGCGACGATCAGAATGGTGATCCCCTCGACCAACAACGCCGCTTCGGTGATCTCTGCCAGGCCGCTGATCCAGCCGATGGCGGCGATCGCCGGAAACCCGACGAGCGTCAGGCGCGCCAGCCACGTCTCCTGGATGCGACAGCGCGTCCGGAACAGCCGTTTGTTCCCGCCGTGATTCTCCACCGCGACCTTGAGGTCTGCTTTGGACCAGATGCCACGGTAGACGGTGACGTCGCAGTCGCTCCATCCTTGATCAATCGCGATCAGATACTTGCGCGGCACGAGAAACTCGATCACCGCGTGCAGCAGGTTCTCCTTTTCGAGTGCATGGTCTGACCAGAATGAGAGAAACAAGCGGCGGCGCAGCCACTGCACCGTCGGCCGTTGGGAGAGCTCTTCGAAGTGGATGCGCGCGACATTGGTGCTCCCCTGAAAGCGATGCAGATAGCGCTGCAGGCTGCGCATCAGCGGTCCCAGATAGATCAGCGCGGTGATCAACAGGCGCGAGCGTACGCCGTCGAAGCGTGGGTCGACCTTCGCTCGCCAGGCCCGTGCCGCCGCCCAGACCACGGCCAGCAGCAGTGGCAGGCTGGCGAGGATCTGATGGCGGTCGGCAATCAAGGCGCCGATCAAGAGCACGGAACCGATGAGGTTCCACTCCAGGGTGAACGGCACGTAGGACAGCATCGACGCCGGCGCCTCATAAAGCGTCTGAAACAGCCCGCGGCCGAAGACGCCGTGGTAGATGACCGGCCGGCGCGAAAACAATGACATGCCGAGATCGCCGTAGATGCGCCCGATCCACTGCGACTGCCCGAGCATGTTGAAACGGAAGGGGTGCTTGAAATAGAGCTGCGCCTCGGCCTGCCCGTATCCCATCTGTTGCTTGAGATACGCCTTGATGGTGTTGCGCCGGAAGTGCCACACCTGAGCCGCGGGACTGAAGCCGATGGCGTGCCCCTCGTTCTGCAAGCGCCAGCACAGGTCCACGTCGTCGCCGGCGGCGCGATGCAGCGGATCGAAGCCGTTGATCTGCTGCAACGATGCCTTGGTGAAGGCCATGTTGCAGCCCGGGATGTGCTCCGCCACCTCGTCGTCGATGAGTACGTGCGTCGGTCCGCCCGGCGCCGCCGCCACGCAGGCGGCGACCCGCGACTCCTCCGGTGGGGGCAGGTTCGGACCGCCGACGGCGACAAAGCCCTTTTGTACAAACTTGTAGGCGAGATAGGTGAGCCAATCCGGATCGACGACGCAATCGGAGTCGGTGTAGGCGACGATCTCGCCGGTGGCGTGTTCGAGGCCGACGTTGCGCGCGACGCTCAGGCCCTTGTTCTCCTGCGTGATCAGCCGCATCTCCGGGTAGCGCCGCGAGATCTCTTCCGTGCGGTCCTTCGAGCCATCATTGACGATGATGACCTCGTAGTTGGGATAGCGCAGCGTGCGTAGCGACTGCAGGCACGCGTCCATCGTGCGCTCGGCGTTGTAGGCGCAAATGACCACGGAGATGCGCGGCGCGTTGTCGATCGCCGGCGGCAGCGCCGCGCCGTACAGCTTTTGCACCGCGTGGTACGCCGGCTTCTTGTGGCGTTCGCGGTCGACGAGCCCGAAGGCCCAATCCTCGACCTGGAAGCCACCGGTGAACCAGTCGTCGGTCCACGAGAAGATACAGATGCCGGCGACGCCCGATTCGAACGCGGCGCGCACTTGCCAGGACAGAATCTGGGCTTGTTCGGCAGTGCCTTCGTGCATCGAGTCGATGCCGAACTCGGTGAGCACCAGCGGCTTGTCGCGCGCCAGATTCTGCAGCCGCGACAAATAGCGGCGGAAGTCGTGCTCGCGGTGCAGGTAGATGTTGAAGGAGATGAAGTCGAGAAAATCGAGATCGAGATATTCGGTGGGCGGGAAGTTGGCGTAGCTCACCAACACATCCGGCGCGATGCTCTTCACCACGTTGTAGAGCTCGTGCAGAAACGTTTGGACGCGTTCGGCGGAATGCCAGCGGACGATGTCGGGGGGGATTTCGTTGCCGATGAGGAAGGCCAGAATCGCCGGATGATCCTTCAGCGGCGTTACGCCGTCGGCGACTTGCGCGCGGATATCCTTGATGACCTGCGGCTCGTCGAGAAAGCAGACGTGCTCGGTCCATGGCAAGCCGACGAGGACGCCGAGGTCGTACTCGTTGGCCAGGTCGAGCAACCATTCCGGCGGCGGCGTGAAGGTGCGGAAGCAGTTGGCGCCGAGGTCACGCATGAGCGCGAAGTCGCGCCGCACCATGTCGCGTTCGGGAAATTGGCTCCCGTGCGAGGCGGTGGCAAATGGCCCATAGGACACGGCGCGCAGAAAGAGCTTGTCGGCGCCGCGAAACAGGAACTTGCCGCCGGCGCGCGGGCGATCGCCGCCGTCTTGCGCAACGCGCCGCTCCACTAATGCCGCTGCCGCTGTCCCGCGTGCCATTTATACACCCACGATGCATTCCGGCGCCGCCGCGCCCAAGCGCGCGTGCTCTGCCATCACTCGGATTGTCGTCACTCTGGTGCCCGGAAACGACTGGCTGTGTCCACAGGCCCACTTCATCGATGCGGACGCGATATCTAGCACCGGGCAGGGAGAATGCAAAGGAATGGGCTGACGGCAGACATCTGAGTCTGGGGTCTGACCTCACTTCCAATCCAGGGCTGCCGCGAGGCGTATTGACAAAAGTCTCGTATGTATAATAAATAGCCATGTATATTCAGTGCATCGCGCGGGATGGTGCGTGGTCTGGTCGCTCGGGGTCGAAC
>CAZTDK010000115.1:0-12233 GCA_964611965.1 uncultured Binatia bacterium (SeqCode)
GAGTTCGACGGCGAAAGCGCAGGAAGATTCAAATATTTATCCGCCGGGTCAATAACCTTGATGTGACAAAAGGCTTCACCACGGAGGCACGGAGGCACAGAGAAGACGAGGATTCTGAGAATTGGAGATGCGCAGAGCAAACCATTGGAAATGAAACTACAGAAGGCGGTCTATTCGCGGTCAATGCCAGGTCTTCTCCGTGCCTCCGTGGTGAGTCTTGTTTTGTCTCATTAAAGTTAACCCCGATGTGAGAAAAATGCTTCACCACGAAGGACACGAAGAGCAAGGTGGACGGTCATGGCGCCAACGGAGAGTTCACTCCCTGTGAGGTTTGCAGAGCCATGCCAGAGTTTTGCTTGGCTCCCGTTCTTCGTGGCCTTCGTGTTCTTCGTGGTGAAACCCTTTTTTCAGATCGAGGTTAAGTGTGCGAGGGCAGCCCATAGCGACCAATCCTGTCCTGAGGCTCCCCGAAGGGGGGAGCGGTCTAGAAGAGACGCCGGGCGCAGCCCTTAGTGCAGGCCGTAGCGCTTGCGTTTGCGCCACAGCGTCGTGGGATCGATACCCAGGCGGATGGCGGCGTCTTCGAGCGTGGGAGACTCCTTGATCGCGCGCGCAATGTGTTGGCGTTCGAGCTCGTGCAACGAGCCTGCGGCACCGGTGCATTCGTCCGGCGTCTGCGCCAGGCTGGTCAGCAGACGCTCGGGGAGGTCTTCCGTGGTGATCGTATCACTGCTTGACAGCACCACCACACGCTCGAGCACGCTCTGCAACTCGCGAACGTTCGCGGGCCACGGATAGCGCGCAAACACCTGGCGCACCTCGGCGGTGAGGCGCATCTCGCCCCGGTGGTGCCGGGCCGCAAGGTTGGTGAGGAAGTGTTCGATCAGGTTGGAGAGATCCTCGGCACGCGCCCGCAGCGGCGGCAGCGTGATTTTGACGACGCTGAGGCGGAAGAAGAGGTCCTCGCGAATGCGCCCGGAGCGGACGTCGGCTTCAATGTCGCGCGCCGTCGCCGCCATGACACGCGCGTCGATCAACATGGCCGCGCCTTCGGCGCCGACTTCGAACCGATGCGTATCGAGAAAGTGGACCAGCTTCGCCTGTTGGGTGAGGGAGAGGTCACCCAGCTCTTCGAAGAAGAGCGTGCCGCCATCAGCCGCTGACAGCCACCCGTAGTTGTCCTTCCCCAAGCCTTCAAAGTAGGAGATCAGCTCACCCTCATGCCGGTCGCTGGTGAGCGCGGTGTGTGGCACCGCGACGAACGGCCGCGCCCGGCGCCGACTCCATCCATGGATTGCCGCCGCAAGCACGTGCTTGCCGGTGCCACTTTCGCCTGTCAGGAGTACGGGCACATCGGATGCCGCCACCCGACGCGCCGTGCTCAATGCCCGCGCCATCACGGCGTTGGCTGATTCGAAAATGGGTGGCGGTTCATGAAGCATCATCGCGACGATCTCGCCCTCATAGCTCCAGCAGATCGCATACCATCGCCTGCGTCAGGGTAATGAGGGATCGCCGCTACGGCGCGGGCTCATCGTCCGTGCGAATTGCAAGATTGTGGGGTGACGAGGGTGTGAGAATGCACGGTCCGCAACGCGCCGACCATCGGTGGGTGCGTTGTGGGTCCCAGAGGCCGCGCGTGGCTCAGGCGATGGCCCGGTTCCTGCGTTCCTCAACAGGAAGCCGAACGAAAGTCGAACCCATGACGACAGCGCTGGCGAAGGGAGTCGCACGTATCTCGTTTCCTGGTGGCGGGACGGTCCTGCCGGCGGAGAGCGCTTACGACTGGGAGATTTTGATGGAGTACGTGGCCGACAACGTCCGCTCTGGCGGTCAATTTGAGATCTGCGTCGATGATCAGTGCTGGGTGGTGCGCTGCGTGCGGGGGCCTTCGGCAACGGGTTGCTCGAGGTGTGGCCACGCGCTGCACACTGCGTGTTGCTCGGCCACGAATGCTGAGCGCCGCTACTGTGGGAAGTGCCTCGGCGCGAGCACTATCGAAGCGGCGCGGCCAAGGCGCGCCCGTCGTGGTGGCGCCAGCTGTGCGCGCTAGGAGCCTGTCGGACTTGGAAGTTCGCAGCGACCCAACGGGGAGCGAACCATAGAAATGCCGCCGGCCCTGGGGCGCCTGTGGCCTCTCCGCGAACGACCGACTGATTCTGGAAAGGGGGATGGATTCATGCGTCAGCCGCATCTTTCGAATCATATTTGGCTGTTGCTGTTCGCCGGAGCAGCTGTCTCAGGGTGTATGACTGTACGCCCGCTGGAATCATGGGATCCTCAGCTGACTGTTCAGCAAGTACCGCTCGATTGTCGGCCCGTGGTGCAACGGCCGCGTGAACAGGATGAATTCAGCGCCGACCATCCGCGCGTTGCCCACTTCGTCGATAGCTTTCAAACGCGGCGCCGCGAGTTCTTTCAAGACGCGCTCGAACGTTCCGGCAAGTACCGGCGGCGCATGGCGGCCATCCTCGAACGCGAAGGTGTGCCGAGCGAGCTCGCGTATGTCCCACTGATCGAGAGCAGCTACCGGACGGGTGCCGTGTCGCCCGCGGGTGCAGTGGGGCTGTGGCAGTTCATTCGCGAGACCGGACGCCAGTATGGGCTCCGCATCGATACGTACGTCGATGAGCGGCGTGATCCGGTGAAATCCACACACGCCGCGGCGCGCTATCTCCGAGACCTCCATGCGATGTTCGGCGATTGGCCGCTTTCACTGGCGGCATACAACGGCGGCGCGCAGCGGATCGTGCGCGCGCTCGAGCGGCGCGGCATCCAGAGCTACTGGGACATGCGGCATTCGTTGCCGGCGGAAACCAACGATTATGTGCCGCAGTTTCTCGCCGCGGTGCACATCGCGCGCGCGCCCGAAGCGCACGGCTTCGCCGCGCCGGACTATGCGCCGCTTCAGTATGATCTGGTGCGCGTCCGCCGCAGCCTCACGCTGCGTGCGGTGGCGCGGCTGGCAGGCGTATCCGTCGCCGACCTGGCGGAGCTCAATCCCGCGCTCGTGCGGAACGTCACGCCTCCGGATCGTCACGGCTATCGATTGCGCATTCCGAAAGGAACGAAAGAACGTTTCAAGCTCGCATACGCCGATATGGGCCGTCGCACCCGAAGCAGCGAGGTGTCGTGATGATGGATCCCTGTTTGATCGCGTACGATCGGCGCTCGTGCGGAACGCAGGAATGCGAAGCAGCCGCGCGTGAAGAGTGCAGGGCAGACCGTGCGGCTCAGCCGTCTGATGTCGTGAGTCGAGCGGCGTCCCCGCTGGAACGGTTCCTGCGTTGGCACGTGGGAATCGGACCATGCGCTGCACCAAGGGCGACGTCCAACTCTGCGCAAGACCAATGGGAAAACTCTCACTTCTGCGAGCCGCGCATGCGATCTGCAGTATCTCACGGCCTGTCGGTGGGTCGTGTGTATGTGGCACGCTTCTTCCTCTCGTCGCGCTTTGGAGTGGGTTCGCGCAGGGCAGCTGGTCCTGCGAAATGCAGGACCACCGCAACAAGTCTCTGCGAAAATGCACGGCGGGCGAGCGGCCTCGCTCGGTTCAGCCTTCGCGCGCACCGCAGCGAGTGATGGAACGGTTTCTGCGTTCGCACGTTTCCAGGAGGTCGGATTCATGAACCTGTTTGTGTGGCTGCCGGCGATGTTCGGTTTGGGTCTGGTCAGCATGCTCGCGTTCTACGCGTTCATCGACGCGTGCGAGAAGATCTGAGGAGGAATCAGCACATGATCTATCTGACGGCAGCGGTTTCGCTGTTTCTGTTCGTGTATCTGTTTACGGCGCTCATTCGGCCGGAATGGTTTTAGAGGGCTGCGCCCGGCGTCTTTTCTGTAGGCCCCTCCCGCTGCTCGTCAGGCGGTTGCGTCGCGAGAACGGGAGTGGTGCGTAACATGTTCGCCTTCGCAGGCGCCGAGCGCTGCGCGCAATTTGTTGAATGGAGGGTTGATCTCATGTGGCTTCTACCGGTGTCCATCCTTGTGGTCGCGGCGGTCCTGTCCGTGCCGCTGAGCCGTTATCTGGCGTGGATCATGGAAGGGGAGTATCACGCCCCGCGCTTCCTGCGCTGGTTCGAGGAGCGCCTCGATACAGGGGCGCAAGACTGGAAGCAGTACACCGCGGCGTTGCTCATCTTCAATGCCGTGCTTTTCGTTTACGGGTTCCTCGCATTGGCGGTGCAGCCCCTGGCTCCCCTGAACCCGCTGGGCAGAGGGATGCTCGAGCCGACGACGATCTTCAACACCGTCGCGTCGTTCATGACGAACACCAACCTGCAGCACTACTCCGGCGACGTGCATCTCTCAAACTTCAGCCAGCTCTTCTTCGTCGTGGTGAACATGTTCGTCTCGGCGTCCGTCGGTTTCTGCGCCCTGACCGCCATCATCCGGCTGTTCCGCGGTGAAAAGACCATCGGTAACTACTTCGTCGATATGTGGCGGGTCCTGGTTTACATGTTCGTACCCGCGTGCCTGATCGTCGGCATCATTTTCATGCAGCAGGGCATGCCCATGACGTACCAGAGTCAGGTGCAGGTGCAGACGCTCGAGTCCGGGGCAATGGGCACGACTGATGACGGCCAGGTGAAGCCGCAGAACATCATCGTCGGCCCGGTCGCGGCCATGATCCCCATCAAGCAAATCGGCACCAACGGTGGGGGCTTCTTTGGCGCCAACGGCGCCCATCCATTCGAGAACCCGACGGGCTTGACCAATTTCGTCACCTGTCTCGGCATGATGTTGTTTCCCATGGCCCTGGCGTTGATGTACGGCCGCATGTTGCGGCGATTACGCCACGCTTGGGTCCTCTACTCGGTTATGGGAGTGCTGTTGCTCGGCATGATCGGCTGGGCGGTCTACTGGGACGCGCTCCAACCGAATCCGGGGGTGACCGCACATGCGGCGAACGACACCTTTACGGTGCCGAGTGCGACCGCGGAAGGTGGCAAGCGTGCCGTGCCTTTCCCGGCAGTGGCCGGGCTACCGGTCAATCAGCCACAGGGCAATATCGAGGGTGCGGAGCTGCGCTTCGGCACGTCTGCGGGTGGGACCTTCGCGGCGCTAACGACGGCGTTTACCACGGGCGCGGTCAACCGTGCGCACGATAGCTTGAATCCACTGGCAGGTCTGTCGCCGCTGGTCGGTATGTGGCTCAACTGCGTGTTCGGCGGCAAGGGCGTGGGGATGATCAACCTGCTCCTGTATGTGATCATCGGTGTGTTCATCGCCGGCCAGATGGTGGGCCGCTCACCCGAGTATCTGGGTTTCAAGGTCGGCGCTCGCGAAATGAAGCTGGCGATGATCGCGCTGCTCGTACATCCGATCATGATTCTTGGCCCGGCGGGGCTGTTCGCGGCCACGGCTTGGGGCACCAAAGCCGAGAGCAACCCTGCGGCTCACGGCTTCTCGGAAATCGTCTACGAATTCTCGTCGGCCTCCGCCAACAACGGCTCCGGGTTCGAAGGGCTCGGCGATACGTACGGCTTCAACGACAACCCGACGCCGGCGCCGACGAGCCCGCAGTGGGACATCGCCACCGGCATGGTCATGCTGATCAGCCGCTACCTGCCCATCGTCGCGCCGATCGCGCTGGCGGCAGGTCTGGGTGCCAAGAAGAAGTCGCCCTTCACGTCCGGAACCATGCGCGACGACACCGTGACCTTTGGCTTCCTGGTGTTCGGCAGCATCGTGATCATCGGCGCCCTGTTGTTCCTGCCGGTGGCGGCGCTTGGGCCGCTGGCTGACCATCTCGGCCCAATGCCGTTCGGCGGCTGAGCGCGGCCGAGATCAAGAGGAGGAAAACGCTCATGGCAATTCCGATGGTAAAGACTCCGCAGACTCCCATGCCCACTGCGTCGGCGCCCCGTCCGGCACGGCGCACACGGCGGCAAGGCTTGCTGGCACCGGAGCTGGTGCGCGCCGCACTCAAGCAATCGTTCGTCATGCTGCGGCCGGACATCCAGTGGACCAATCCGGTCATGTTTGTAGTCGAAGTCGGCGCGTTCTTGACGCTGCTGTTTGTCATAAAAGCCATCTTCGCCGGCTCGAGCAGCCAGGTGTCGGTGAGCTATTTCATCGCCCTGGATTTCTGGCTCTTCTTGACGGTGCTGTTCGCGAATTTTGCGACGGCGCTCGCCGAGGCGCGCGGCAAGGCGCAGGCGGACTCGCTCCGGCGTACGCGCCGCGACACCCCCGCCTATCGTCTGCGTTCGAACAACACCATCGAGGAAATCTCCTCGGCGGTGCTGAAGCCCGGTGACCGTGTGGCGGTGCAGACCGGGCAGATCATTCCAGGCGACGGCGAGATCATCGAAGGCGTGGCCTCGGTGGATGAATCGGCCATCACCGGTGAATCTGCTCCGGTGATCCGTGAAGCCGGCGGTGACCGTTCAGGCGTGACCGGCGGCACCGTGGTCCTCTCCGACCGTATCGTGGTGCGGATCACGGCGGCCGCGGGCCAATCCTTTCTCGACCGCATGATCGCGCTGGTCGAAGGGGCCATTCGCCAACGGACGCCCAACGAAATTGCGCTCAGCATCGTGCTCTCGGCGTTTACGCTGATCTTCCTGATTGTCGTCGTGCCGCTGTGGCCGATGGCATGGAACGCCGAGCAGTACATGATGAGCTATCTCGGCATTACCGAGCCGCTGCAGAGCTTGGGCACGGATGTTCCAACCTTGGTTGCCCTCTTGGTCTGTCTGATCCCCACGACGATCGGCGCGCTGCTGGCCGCGATCGGTATCGCGGGCATGGACCGCGCGCTGCAGGCCAACATCATCGCGAAGAGCGGCAAGGCCGTGGAAACCGCGGGTGACATCGATACCGTGTTGCTCGATAAGACCGGCACGATCACGGTTGGGAACCGGCACGCCACCAAGTTTCTGCCCGTTGGCCGCTGCACCGAGGCGCAGCTGGCGCGCTTGGCGGCGCTGGCGTCCATTGCCGATGAAACGCCCGAGGGCAAGTCCGTCGTGACGCTCGCTGAGGAGGCGAGTCGTGCCGTGGGCGGCGTCAGCGCGCCGCGCGGCGCGGAGTTTGTTCCCTTCAGCGCACAAACGCGGATGAGTGGTGTGGATCTGCCGGACGGAGTGCGCATCCGCAAGGGCGCCGTGGATGCCATCGTGAAGTTCGTGCAGCAACAGAAGGGCAGCGTGCCGCGCGAGCTGGACGGGCTGGTTAAAGAAGCGGCGTCTAAGGGTGCGACTCCTCTGGTGGTGGCCGAGGGCGCCGAGATTGCCGGCGTCGTCGTCCTCGAAGACATTCTGAAGCACGGCATCAAGGAGCGCTTCGAGCGGCTGCGCAAGATGGGTCTGCGGACGGTGATGATCACCGGCGACAACGCCCTCACCGCGGCCACCATCGCCGCGCAGGCGGGCGTCGACGACTTTGTGGCCGAGTCCACCCCTGAGGCGAAGCTTGCGTACATCAAGAAGGAGCAAGCCGAGGGCAAGCTGGTGGCCATGATGGGCGACGGAACCAACGATGCACCGGCGCTGGCGCAGGCCGACGTCGGCTTGGCAATGAATTCGGGCACGCAAGCCGCCAAGGAAGCCGGCAACATGGTGGACCTCGATAGCGATCCAACGAAGCTGCTCGAGGTGGTGGAGGTCGGCAAGCAACTGCTGATGACACGCGGCGCATTGACGACATTTTCCATTGCCAACGACGTGGCCAAGTACTTCGCCATCGTTCCGGCGCTGTTTGCCGGCACGCTGCCGTGGCTGAAGGCGATGGACGTGATGCACCTGCATTCCCCCACCTCGGCGATTCTGTCGGCGGTGATCTTCAACGCCATCATTATTCCCTTGCTGATCCCGATCGCGTTGAAGGGTGTCGAGTACCGGCCGGTCGGTGCCGATGCGTTGCTGCGCCGCAACCTGCTCATCTGGGGCCTGGGCGGCGTCATCGTTCCGTTTGTGGGGATCAAGCTGATCGACGTCATCATGGTGGCGTTGCACTTGGCGGCGTGACCCGTGCAACGCACAAGGAGAAGACAGTCATGTTGAAAAATCTGAAAGCCAGCGTGCTGCTCATGGGATTGGCGGTGGTCATTTGTTGCGGCCTCTATCCTCTGACGTTGTGGGTGATCGGACAAACGGTCTTCCCGTTCCAGGCAAACGGCAGCATCGTTTCCGGTCCCGATGGCAAGCCGGTGGGCTCACGGTTGATCGCCCAGCCATTTACGAAGGACGAGTACTTTCAGCCGCGGCCGTCGGCGGTGTCCTATGCCGCCGACGCCTCGGGCCCGTCGAACCTGGGCGCGTCGAACTATGCCCTGCGCGCGCGCGTTGCCGGAACGCTCGGTCCCATTGTCAAGTATCAGGGGGGAGCCAAGGCGGGACAACCTGTGGGACCGGACATCGAAGCGTGGTTCCAGAAGGATCAGTATCAGGGCAGTCCGCACATCGTGGCGCAGTGGGCCGACGCGCACAACAGTCTGGCGCAGGGGTGGGTCAAGGCCGACGCGTCGCATGGTGCCTACGTCGACGCATGGGCGAAGGCGCATCAAGCGGAGGTGGCGCAGTGGATCAAGGACAACCCCGACACGCCGCAGCCGGCGGCCACGGACCTTGCCGTGATCTTCTTCGACAGCTTCTCGAAGGACCACCCGGGCCAGTTCCCATCTGCCGTGCAGCATGAGGTCGAGGGCAAGACGGAGACGGCCATCGAGCCGGTGAAAGAAGGCACGGACATCCAAGCCAACTTCTTCGACATGTGGCGTCAGGAGCATGCCGACGTGAAGCTCGAAGAGGTGCCCGCTGATATGGTCATGGCCTCCGGCTCCGGTCTGGATCCGCACATCACGCTCGACAATGCGCTCTATCAACTGGATCGCGTTGCGGGAGCCTGGGCGAAGGATACGAACCGCGATCCGGCGCAGATGCGCCACGAGATCCAGAGCATTCTTGAGCAGCGCGTGTCTGCCCCAGGCGGCGGGCTCTTCGGCCCGAAGCTGGTGAACGTGCTCGAAATGAACCTGGAGCTGCGAGCGCACTACGGCGCGCCACCCGCGTAAACGCAGCGACACACAGTACCACTGAGGCATCGCGCCCCACGGCGGCCGCCGACAAGGCCGTCGGCGGCCCGCCAGCGGGGCCACGTGTCCAGCCCCCTCGGATCCTAGGCTGCGCGGAAAAGGGGAATGTGGCCGGGAGGTTGTGGCTCGTTGCGGCTGGCACGGTGGAGGGGGCCGGACGCAGTGCGGCTCGAAGAAGAGGGACGGATATCTTGACGACAATGCAGACAGCTTTCCGGGTGACGAGTATCGCCGCGATGCGGCTGCTTCGAAGCAGCGAATTGTTTGCGAGGGCGGCATGGGCGGGCAAGACCCTGTGGCGCCGGAGCTGGGCTGCGACATTCTCGGGAACCGCAGACCAGACGCTGGCCCGCGTTGCTGTTGAACATTGGCAGGACGACGTGATGAGACACCCGCTTCCTTTTGCCGCAATCAAACTATGAGCTCGATAACCGGACGTTGGCTAGTCGTAGCGGGGATCACCCTACTCGCGGCGTTCCTCCTGTATCCGTCGGTCAATTGGTACATGCTCTCACCGCAAGAGCGACAGAGCCGCGAGGATCTCCGCGAGCGCCCGAAATCACTGCTCAACCTCGGCCTCGATCTCCGGGGCGGAACATCCTTGCTCATGCAGGTTGACGTGAATAAGGCCGTCGAAAACGTTTTGGACCGCGATGCTGCCGACCTCAAGCGCGAATCGGGCGAGGCCAAGATCGCGCTGGCCAATGCGGCGCGAACGGATTCGCATATCGAGGTGAGCCTTGGCAGCAGTGCCGACCGTGAAGCGTTCACCGATCTCGTCAAACAGCGCTTTCCCAACCTGTCCATCGACAGTTCCAGAACACAGGACGGGCGGGTGAGCTTCGCGATCTCTCCGAACGAACGGGAACAGAAGCGCCTGCGTGATTCCACAGTCGAGCAGTCGATCGAGACCATCCGCAACCGTATCGATCAGTTCGGCGTGACCGAGCCGATCATTCAACGACAAGGAGACCAGGATATCGCGATCCAACTGCCGGGCATCCAGGATCCACAGCGCGCCAAGGAGTTGATCGGCCGTACGGCCGTCCTGGAATTCAAGATGCTCGCCGACGTTGCGGACAGTGAGGAAATCATTGCCGGCCACAAACCGGTGCCACCCGACACCCAGATCCTCGATGGGGTCGAGGCCAAACGCTCCGGACGCACACGCTACCTCGTGCAATCCCAGACGCTCATGAGCGGAGATGCGATCGCCGACGCCCTGGTGCGGCCGGCGACGCAGCTGGAAGGCCCGTACGTGGCGGTCGAGCTGAACGCCCGCGGCGCCAAGGTGTTCGACGATTTGACGGGACGCAACGTCGGCAAGCGCATGGCAATCATTCTCGATAACCGCGTGTATTCGGCGCCGGTCATCCGCGAACGCATCAGTGGCGGCCACGCCTCGATCACCGGTAGCTTCAGCATCGACGAGGCGCGCGATCTGGCCATCGTTCTGCGGGCGGGCGCTTTGCCCGCACCGGTGAAGGTCATGGAAGAGCGCACTATCGGTCCAACCGTGGGCGAGGACTCGATCAGAGCCGGCATCACGGCGACGGTGCTGGCGGCGGCATTCATCTTCGGGTTCATGATTCTCTACTACAGCCTCGCCGGCCTCGTGGCCGACGTCGCGCTGATCCTCAATCTGCTCATCCTGCTCGCCCTGATGGCCTATTTCGGCTTCACCCTCACCCTCCCGGGGATCGCCGGGATCGTGCTGACCATGGCCATCACCGTGGACGACAACGTGCTGATCTTCGAGCGGATGCGCGAAGAGGTGGCGGTGCGCACCTCCGCGCGCACCGCGGTGGCGCGCGGCTATGAACGAGCCTGGACAGCCATCCGCGACTCGCTGATCGCCACCGGCATTTCCTCGGTGTTCCTGTTCCAGTTCGGCAGCGGGCCGATCCGCGGTTTCGCTGTCACGCTGCTGCTCGGCATGTTCGTCGGACGGTTCACCTCGGTCAACGTCACCCGCCTGATCTTCGATACCTTCCTCACCAACCCGCGCGCCGACGCCATCCGCCTCGGATAACTGTATGCACCTGTTCCGGCAGAAAACCCATATCGATTTCCTCGGCCTGCGCTACAAGTTCTTCGTCGTGTCCGCCGTGCTGATCGCGGCGAGCTTTGTGTCGCTGGCGGTGCGGGGCGTCAAATACAGCATCGACTTCACCGGCGGCACCACGGTGCAGGTGACCTTCAACCAGGAGGTCGCCGTCGACCAAGTGCGGGCGGCCATCGAGAAGGCAGGTATCCGCAACGCGGCACTGCAGCACTATACCGATACGAATACCTTCTTGATCCGGGTTCAGGCGGACGTTCAAGCCTCGGCCGAGGAGTTGGAGAAACAACTGCAGGCGCTCCAGGCGGCACTGCCCGGCACGCAGATGCGCGTCGACAGCAAGTCCTACGTGGGCCCGGCGGTCGCCAGGCACTTGTTCCAGCAGGCCCTCCTCGCAGTTGTGCTGTCGCTCGCCGGCATCATCATCTACGTTGGGTTTCGCTTCGCCAATCCCATCTGGGGCGTGGCTCACATCATCGCGCTTCTGCACACCCTGATTGCCACCTATGGCCTCTTCTCGCTGCTCGGGATTGACATCGACCTGCTCATCATCTCGGCGATCCTCACCGTTGGCGGCTACTCCATTCACGACACGATCGTCATTTTCGACCGCATGCGCGAAAAGCTGCACGCCAGGCGCAAGGAACCTCTGGCGCAAGTCATGAACGAGAGCATGAACGAGACGCTCTCGCGCACGGTCATCACGTCGTTCACGGTGTTCGTCGTCGTCAGCATCCTGTACGTGGTCGGCGGCCCGGTGATCCACCATTTCGCGATGGCGATGGTGTTCGGCACCCTTGTCGGCACGTATTCCTCGATCGCCGTGGCGGCGCCGCTCGTCTACGAATGGCAGGACAGGCGGACGCGGAGATAACCAATCCATGCCTGGTACCTACGATTTTCCGCCGCGCGGGCAGCGGAATGATCCGCTGGCCGAGATCCAGCTGGCCTTCGACAAAGTGCGCGGCCACTTCGCGAACCGCGGGCCAGCGCGCGTCAGCCCGTGGTGGGTCGTGGCGATGCTCTTGCTCTTGTATGCCGCCAGCGGGATCTTCATCGTCGCGCCCGACGAGCGCGGCATCGTGCTGCGCTTCGGGCGCGTCGTGCGCGAGGCCGACCCCGGCCCCGGCT
>CAZTDK010000116.1:0-12056 GCA_964611965.1 uncultured Binatia bacterium (SeqCode)
GCCGCATCGACGAGACCAACAGCCAGCTGGTAGTGCCCGACAACATGCGTTTGCGCGTGCAGATCCTCGACGAGGGCGGTAAGATGAACATCAATATGACACGGCCGCAATCGGTGCAGCAGTGGCGGCAGTGGCAGGTTTGGAAGAATCAGCAGGGCGGGCAGAATCCGCAAACGGCGCCCCTCGTCGAGCGCTGGAAGAATGTGATGCTCGGTCTTGGTGTAAGCGAGGACCAGGGCGACCGGATTATGGAGTATTGGGACCAATTGTACCAATCGCAAGTTGGCAACAGCGGACAGCCAGGGGGCACGCCGGGCGTTCCGGGCGCTCCAGGGACGCCGACGCCGCTGGGACCGCAGAACGCGCAGACGCCGCAGCAGCTGGCGCCCACGCCCAACAATGCGACGGTTGCGGTCTACGACTTTCCCTCGCTCGACGATGCCGGTGCGGTCCCGGGGGGCCTCACGCCGAATACCATCAGTCACCTACGGCCGGTGCTGACGGCGCTGGATGCCCGCCGGGCGCCGCAGGTGAACATCAATACGGCGCCCAAGGAAGTGCTCATGGCCATCATTCCCGACGGTGGTATCGTCGACAACATCATCTCGCACCGCCAGGATAGTCCAATCAAGCAACAGGACCTCGGGGCGATGCTTGCCGGCCTCAAGGCGAGCTCGACGTTCACGCCCGGGATGCTGGGGGTCAGAAGCTCGTACTTCCTCATCCGCGCCAGCGCGCTGGTGAATCCGGATCCGATCACCGGCCGCGGTGGCATCAGTCGCTCGGCATCGATGCTGGTGCGGCGCGACCAGAAGCCCGGGATTCCTCCCACGGCCCCGGCCGGCACGGCGCGCTGGACATTGACCCAGTTAGATTGGCAAAAGGAAGGTGGAGCGGTGCTCTTCAAGCCCGAGGCCGACGGTGCCCTGGCGACTGACGACGCGTCCTCTCCGATGAACAGAGATATGGGTAGGTAAAGAACTGCTATGCCGCAACGGATTCTGGCGCTCGAGCTCGATGCGCACGAAATGAAGGCCGCGGTCCTCGAGACCACGTTCCGCGATTATCGCGTCGCCGGCTTCTACCGCGACCCGGTCACGCTGGAAGGTGGCAGCCTGGCCGATCAAGTGCGCGGCTTCTTGGAGCGCCATCAGTTGCACGGGACCACGGTATTGTCGTCGCTGCCGGGCGATCTCGTCTCGCTGCGCACGTTCTACTTGCCGTTCCGTGACCGCAAACGGCTCGACCAGACGGTGCCGTTCGAGCTCGAAGCACAAGTGCCGTTCGGCCTCGAGGACGTCGTCATCGACTACGATATCCTCGGCAGCGACCGCACCGGGTGCAACGTGCTCGCGGCGCTGGTGCAAAGGCAGGATCTCGAGGCGCACCTGGCCTTGCTCAGCGAAGTCGGGCTCGATCCCAAGGTGATCGACTCCGCGCCGCTCGCCACGCTCAACATTCTCAGCCTGCTCGGCAACGCGCTGCCGGCGACGTTTGCCTTCGTCGGTGGCAGCGGACGGCGGACGATCGTCGCACTCTACCGCAATCGCCGGCTCATCGGGTTGCGCACCTTGGTGCCGGCCGCATTGGCACACGCAGCGGACGTCGAAGTGCCGGTGAACGGCAACGGCCATGCGGCCGATACCGCGGCGCGCGTCACGGAGATGGCGAAGGAGATCCGTTGGAGCTTGTTGGCCATGAACGGCGCGCCGCTGGACGGCGACTTGCCGTGCTTCATTGCCGGCGAAGGCCTCGAGCTCGAACAAATCGGTCCGCGCCTCGAAGCTGAGCTGGGCTGCAACGTGCGGCGCTTGGACGAAGCGCCATTGCGTACGGTGCCGCAGGCGCTGCGTTCCGAGCTTGCCAACTTCGTCTCGCCGTTCGGTCTGGCGCTGCGCGAGATGGACGCGGAGGGCGCGCTGGGTGTCAACTTCCGCCAGGGGGGCTTCGCCTATCATCGCGGTGCGGACGAGATCCGCCGCGCCATGTGGCGCAGCGGGACGCTGGCGGCGCTGGTGGTCGCTCTCATGATTGCCAACACCTACATGGGCTACCAACAGATGGCCCGCCGCCTTGAGCTCATACAGGGACAGATCCGCAACGTCTTTACGGATACGCTGCCGGGAGTCACCCGCGTCATCGATGAGAAGGCGCAGCTGCAGTCTGAGATTACAGATATGAAGAAGAAGCTGAAGGCGATTGGCGAGCAGCCGAGCGGTGGCTCTGCCATCGATGTGATGCGCACCCTCGCGACGGCACTGCCAACCGACTTGAAGATCGATATCGACGATTATGTCATGGACTATGAAGGCTTGAAGGCCAAGGCCAGATCCGATTCGTTTGAAGCCGTGGATGCGATCAAGCAGCAGATTGCCGGTACTCATGCGTTTGCAGATGTGCAAGTGCGAGACGTCAAAGCCGCACCCGACGGCAAGGGCATCGATTTCCGCTTGGTAATCGCATTAAACAAAGAAGGGGCGAGCGCGAGTCCCGAGGGCGCTGCGGCTCCCGGTGCGGCCCAGGGCCGCACCAGTGCCGGACTAGGTGCACCACCTCCGCCGGCGGGACCGAAATAATGGCATCATACGATCCACGACAGCTGCTGGGATACTACAACCGCCTGGCGCCGCGGGAGCGTATCCTCGTCGGTGTCGCCGCGGTCAGCGTCGTGTCCATATTGTTGTACAGCTTTGTATGGGATCCGCTGCAGACCAGCCGGGAGCAGCTCACCCGCAGAATCACGGCCAAGGAAAAGGATCTTTCCGAGATTCAACGGGAACGTGATACGTATCTCGACCTCAAACGACGCCTCGATTCGAACCAAGCCGCATTCGCTCCGGTGGATAGCAGCTTCAATCTCTTTGCCTACCTCCAGGGAGAGATCAGCCAGGCGGTCAGCAAGGAGCACATCCTTTCGATGAATCCGTCAACCAAGAACAGCGCGGAATTCCAGGAGGAGATGGTTGAAATCAAGTTGCAGCAGCTGAGCCTGCCGCAGATCGTCGATCTCGTGTATCGCGTCGAGAAGGGTCAGCATCCACTGCGCTTCAGCCGCCTGCAGATCAAGAAACGCTTCAACGACATCTGGAACTTCGACGTCGGCGCGACGGTATCGTTGCTGAAATCCACCGGGGCTTCGTGATGCAAGTGGCGCGGTTTCGGATTCCCGTTCCGGAGGTGTCTTTCGAATGGCTCGGCGCGCTGGTCGCCCGCCGGACGATCCTTTACCTGGGCTACACCTCGGTGCTGTTCCTGGCCTTTCTGCTGATCACCTTCCCCCATGACCTGCTGATCCGTCGCGTGCTCACAGTAGTCAACCAGGGCAACGTGAACGTCGAGTTCACCAGTGCCGGTCTGGCGTGGAACAAGGGATACGAGCTTACCGGTGTGCGGCTCATGCCGCGTAACGCGCCGGACCAGGCGCCATTGCTGGAATTCAGTCGTGTTTTCGTGCGGCCGGCCTTCAGCCAATGGGTGCATGGCAACCCGTACGCGCTGGTAGTCGGCGCCGACCTGTACGGCGGCAGCGCCGAAGGAGTGGTCGACTTGAAGGGCGGCAACCTCGTCGGCGACCTCGAGTGGCGCGACATCAGTCTCGGCCGCTTCCGGGCGCTCTCCGCACTCTTCGAAGAAGGCCAACTCAGCGGCCGGTTGTCTGGCCAACTGGGCTTCGAAGCGCGCGGTCCCAACTTTACCGCCGGGCAAGGGACCGGGGAGGTCACGCTGGATGGCGGGAGTATCACCGCCGCCAAGGTCAACGGCTACACCGTGCCTGATGCGAAGCTGACGCAGACCAAAATGAAGTTCAAAATCTCCAGCGGGCATTTCGAGATCCAAGACTTCAACGCGGCTGGCGACGTCGGCATTCAGGGGTCGGGACAGATCGTTCTGCACGATCCATTTTCGGAAAGCACGCTGAACCTGCGCGCCACCTTCCTGCCGAGTCCGGCGACGCCTCCAGCGCTGAAAGGTGCGCTGATGCTGATTCCGCGTCAACCGGGCGCCAAGCCCGATGCCCCGGTCACCATCACCGGACCGCTCTCGCATCCGAAGTGGCGGTGACAAAAGTCCTGAGTGCTGAGTCCTGAGTGCTCAGCAGTAGACGTCCTGCAACTCAGCACTCAGGACTGCTTAGCCGTTCAACGCGTTGTTGACGGCCTGGATGATCAGCGTGATGTCGACCTCTCTGCCGCTCGGGATGCCATCGGGGCACGTTGATGCATCCGCAAATCCGAGGTCGATGTTTACCAGGGTGATGATGTCGGTGATGGTGACTACGCCCGTCCCGGTGCAATCGCCCGCCAGGACGCTCGATGGGGTCGGTGTGGTTGTGGGTGTCGGTGTGTTGGTCGGTGGGAACGTCGGCGTCGCTCCGCCCTCGATCGTTACCTGTCCCAATGCGGTGACGATCGACCGATTGCCCGCGGCATCGCTGACTTTCGCCGCTACGTAGACGGACCCAGGCGCAAGCGGTGCCGGCGCCTGCAGCTCGATCAAGCCTTCCTGATTGCGGCCCGCTGCCGGCGTATCGCCACGGATCGTAAAGCGGCTGGCCGCAGCGAACTCGGCGTCGGTGTTGATCGGTTGCGTCGCGAAGCGGATGTCGAAATCGGCTCCTGTACCGCAGTAGAGGTCGCTTCCCGGCACGGCGGAGAGGTGCAGATCGACGAGACCGCCCGCCTCCGCGTCGAGCGAGGCACTGCCCGGTAAGATTGGAGCGGGTGGCCGCGTGTCCATGTCGTAGTTTCCGGTGTTCCACTCGTCGTGGTGGCTCTTGCGCCAGGTCACACTGCTGCACGCATGTCCCGTGGCTCCCCAGACAAACAGGTAGCCCTCGCGCGTGATGGTGACGACGTTGAGGAAGCCATCGCCATCGATGTCGCCGATCGCCGGGGTCGCGGCCATCCAGCCGCCGGTAAATTTCGGCCAGCCTGCGGGCTCCACTCCGGCGATGTTGAAGGCGTGGACATCGTAGACATCGCTGCCCTCGATGACCTCCGGCAAACCGTCGCCGTCGATGTCACCCACGGACGGCGCGGTGAGGAATTGCATGTCGTTCATGACGCGCGGAAATGCTGCTTCAAACTCACCGGTGGCCGGCGTGCCGTCGGCGTTGGCGACGCGCCACATCCCGAAGAGATTGTCGCTCGGGGTCTGCTTCGCGACCAGATCGGCGTCCGCCAGCTTGCCGAGGCCGGCGCCGGGCGCCATGAACTGGAAACCGTTGCCCTTGCCATTCATTTCCGCCAGCGCGCCCCCGCCCAGCCCGGTATACATCGGTGCATCGACCGAGTTTGAACCGACGCCAAAGATATCCGCCGCCAACGTGCGCGGCACGCTGGTGCGGTTGGGATCGGCGCCGAGGAAGGAGAGGCCGTGGCCGTTGAACACGTAGGCCGGGCCGATGACGCTGAAGACGGCGATCTCCGGGCGGCCGTCGTGGTCGAGATCCGCCAACGCCGGCGGACCGTCCTGACCGCTGCCGACCGTCGGTAGTAACTCGGTGGTCAGCATGGCGACCTTCACCGGCCAACCTGGCATGAACGCGTCCGGGTTCCAACCGTGATCGCGGGGTGACGCGCCGTGCATCGTCCCATCGTGGAAGAGGGCATAGGTGCGGCCGTTGCCGCTGTCGAGCGCTCCGGAGGCACGCAAGAAGCCGATGATCTCGTTTTGAAACACCGCATTCGGCAGCTCGAGATATTCTTCGTTGACCCCAACGACGACGTCGAGCGTGCCGTCGCCGTCGATATCGCCGAGCGATGGCGGCGTGATGATCTTGGTGCCGTATCTGGCCTTGGAGTTGGACAACAGCGTCACTTCATTCGTCGTCGGGTCGACGCTTTGCACCTTCGTCGGGTCCTTCAGCATCGCGGGCCAGCCGGGCACGGGCGTGCCGTCGGCGTGCCAGGCGTACACATGCCGGTCGAGGGCGCCGATGATGATCTCGAGCGAGCCGTCCGCGGAGCTGTCAAGATTTCCCAGCGCCGGGGCAGCCATCAACCCGCGCGCCAGCCGGTTGTCGACGTTGTGGCGATTGGTGCGGTCGGGCACCTGGCCGTTCGGCGTGGAGAGGTCGCGCTCCGAGCGGTGCGTGAACGAATAATCCGGGTTCGTCGATACGGGAAAGCCAGGACGGAGCTGCCCGTTGCTTTCCCAGACGTAAAGCTTGCCGTTGGAGTCGGCGGCGACTACTTCGAGATGTCCACTGTGATCCAGGTCGCCGATGGCCGGCGAGCCGAGAATCGAGCCGTACGGCGCCTGCGGAACCACACCGGAGCTGTACGCCGGCGCGTCGCTGTGCACTTCGATCGGATCGCTGTGCGCCGGCCAGCCCGGCAACTCGGTTAGCGTAGTGCCGTTGTAGGCGTGCACCAGACCGTCCGAGGTTGCGAAGATGATGTCCTCGATCCCGTTGCCGTCGAGATCCGCCAGCGTCGGTGACGCGTCGCCGTCACCGCCGATGCGGATCGGTTGCCCGGTCGTCAGGTCCGGGTCGCGATGCAGCGCGAAGGCGCGCCGATCTTCGCCGTGATTGCCGAAATTGTCGACCACACGCACACGGACGGTGACGGTGAAGCGGTCCGGATCGGGTAATCCGTTCGCATCGACGGCGGGACCATCGACGCCGTGCGGCATGCGGCCCGTCAAATCGTCGAGGTTCAATTGCGCGAGTGTTCCCTGGAACGGGCTGCTCCCGCTGTCCTGGGCGACGATGACGAAGTCACCTTCCGCCGGCTGGACACCCGGTGCCACGTCGACGCTGTAGCTGTACGAGGTCGCGCGCAGCGCTGCGACCCTTCCGCTGATGGTGAGGCTGTGTCGATCGGGCGTGATAACCTGGAACCAGTCGGGGCCGGAGATCTCGGCTTCCGGTGGGATCCGGTCTGCTTGCACGCGGCGCAGCGCGGTGTTGGCGTTGATGCGCCCGTAACCGAAGTACTGATCGAAGCCGGCGATGGAATGGAAGCGCTCGCTCATGATGATCCCCGGCAGCAACGACGTCGTCATGTAGTTTTGCGGGAGCGGCGGGTTGAGATCGGGACGGGCGTCGAAATTGATATCGTCGGCGGTCATGGTGATGATCTGCTTGACCTCGTTTGCCGACAACGGCAGCGGCGGTCCGCCGTTGGGATTCGGATACGGCGACAAGCGGCCGGCGTCGATTTCGTTGAGCGCTGTGGAGTAGACGAGGCCGGCGATGCCGGCGCTCTTGCCCGTGGCTTCTGACGAACAGGACGACGACTCTACTGAGACGGCGATGTGCGCGCTGTAGTTGGTGCAGCCGTTGAGATACAGGTACGACTTCGGCTCCTGCACCAAACCGACCTGCTCGTCCCAATGATTGACCGAATTGACCTCGATCGTGTGGTTGTAGTTGGCCGGGTAGTTGTGGTGGTCCGATTCCTCGTCGGCCGCGGAAGCAATGATGGCAACGCCATGCGCGTAGGCGTAGTCCACCGCGGCTTGCGCGAAGCTCGAGTTGTTGACCGTGCCCAGAGCTTCCTGCACGACGCGCGCGCCCATGTCGGTGGCGTAGGTCACCGCTTGCGCAAAGTTGTTGATCTCGGCAACGAAGCTGTCGCCGACGCGCAGGGGCATGACCATGCAACTCGGGCAGGTTCCGGGATCGCCGCCGCCGTTGTTGGCTTCGGCGTTCGAGTCGTGCGCCTCGCCGGTGCCGTGCCCGTATTGCACCTCGTCGAGCGGGTCGTTGTCGTCTTCGAAGAAATCCCAGCCGCAAATGTCGTCGATGTAGCCGTTGTGATCGTCGTCCTTACCGTCGGAGAAGAGGAAGATCAAATCTTCCGGATCGATCACCCCATTGCCGTTCTGGTCGGAGATCCGTGAGTCCTGGGCGTGCGTGCCGTCGGCGAGGTAGTCCTGCATGTTGAAGAAGCCGTCGCCGTTGCGGTCATAGGGATCGACGGCATTCGTGCTGCCCTCGGGGACGGGGAGCTCACCACGATTCAAGTGGTACTTGTTGATCAAGTCAGGCTGCGGATTCTGCCACTCAATGCCGGAGTCGAGGACGGCGATCAGCACGTCCGGCCGGCCGGTGCTGACTTGCCACGCCAGATCGACGCTGACGCCCTTTACACCGAACAGCTCCTGCGGATTGTTGTCGATCGCCGGGTCGCCGGTCTTTTCGCTGGTTAGCTTCCAATTGTCGGTGCCCCAATCGTTGGGCAGCGTGGGCGGCGTGGTCGTCGGCAAGAAAAGATAGTCGGAGTACTGCGTTGCCGGAATGCAATCCGCCGGTTGATTCGGTGCCGTGCACGGACGTGGATTGAGAGGGTAGGGCATGTCTGCCCAACTCGCCTGCGAGAGACCGAAGTCCAGCAGAAGAAGTGCTATTGCCCAACGTACCATGTTTCCCTCCAATTTCTTTGCGGGACGAACCGGCTTACCAGAAGTCTCGCGGCTCATACAAGCACCGAAATCCAGCGACGGGTCCAAAGGTCAGATCAGATACCTGAGAGGTGGAAATCGGTCGCGATATGCCCTGCCAGGAACCCCTCGGACTCGGTACTCCCTTCGGACTTGGCACTTCCTAGCGACCAATCCTGTCCTGAGGCTCCCCGAAGGGGGAGCGGTCCATACAAGAGACGCGGGCCGTAGGCCCCGAGGGTGGACTCCGCGCGCGGATTGCGCTTTGTTAGCGCCGCTTGGCAGACGGAGTGACCGATGCAGAACTTGGCCAATTTCACTTCAGCGGAAGGCGTCGTCGTCGGTAGCGCGTTGCTGATCCTGTGTGCCGCGCCCACGGTGCTCGCGTGGAGCGATGCTCGCCGCCGCCGCCGGGCCGTTGCGGAGGCCGCCGCACGTGAACGGGCTATCGCGGAAGCGGCGGCGCGTCAGGCGCTTCTACCAGGTTTGTCGGGACAGGTACCGGTGCGAGACCTGGCGGACCCGCACCAACTGTGGGACGAGCCGACGGTGACGGTGGAGAGTGAGGTGCTCACCATGGCACCCGCCATGGCGGCCGTCATCCCGGTGTTCGAGATGCCGACCGAATCTTCCGCCCCGCCGGCGCTCGAAGCGCCGCCAGTGGTTGCCGAGTTGACGGAATCTCTCGTCGCCGACGAGCCGGCGCCGCCAGCGATCGCGGACGTCAACCAATCGATGGCTGCTGCTGAGATGCCTGCGCCGCTGTCGATCGCCGGAGCGGATGAACCGCCGCGGATTTCGGCGGCCACTGAACCGCGTGTCGAAGCGGTACCTGAGCCGGCGCCGGTTCAGCGCTTTGAGTTCTGCCTACAGGAATTGCGCCGCGTGCGCTTGCCGAATTGGCCGCCTGCCGAGGTTCACGCAGATCCGGTGCGGAGCGAGGTCTGGCACGAAGGCGAACGCCTCGCCGCGCAGCGCCAGCGCGAGATTGGCGAGGCGACGTTGGTCTCGTCGCAGCGTGCCCAGTCGAGCTGTCTGGGTTCAGCAGAGGCTGATGCCACATCGATACGGCTGAGCTTTCTCCTCTTCCCGGTGCTCTGGCCATCAACCGAAACGCAGGCAACGGCCGAAGCGGTCTTCGAGATCAATCGGAGCGACGGCACGATCCGCAGCCACGTAAATAACCTGCAGCATTCGAGCTGAGGCCTGCCGCCGGCGATCCTCCGGCGGCTGTTCTATGGGCCCCGCTCCCATTTGTGTCGCTGCGGGCTGCCGAACTCGATCGGGGCTGCGGGCCGCAGACCTTGTCGAGCGAGCACTCAAGTTGTGGGGCATTACCCTTCCGCGACCGCTGCGGCCTGGACGGCTCGGCGGCACTGGAAGACAGGTTGCAGCAAACAACAGACGGCGCACCACAAGCAACCGTCTGTCGTCTCCTAGTCTGCGGTCTCTTGTCTGTTGTCTGATTCGAGCCGGAGCGGCGGCGCCGCCTGCGCCGCCGCTCCGATGATCGACTGGACTTACTGCCCGACCAGGTCGCTGGTGACGATGATGTCACCCGTGGTCGGTTGATTCAGGGAGACGAACGAAGAGGCGAGGCCTGCTCCCGAGACGCTGTGGTTGTTGAGCAGCGCGTCACAGTTGAGCGGGTTGCCGGTGACGGAGAATGGACCGCCCAAGTCGTCCCCATCCGTGGCGTTGGCGTTCTCAATCTTGCCGGTTGCCGTCCCGGTGACTTGCATCTGCGCCGCTGGGTTTCCACGTGACGACTGCGGATCGTCATCGGTGCAGAGTTCGCCGTCTGGGCCGTACTTCGAGGTGTCTGTTCCGGTGCACCCGCCCGAGACGGTACCGATCGCACTATTCGAGAGCAGCAATCCAGAGCCGGTAGGGCCACTGCCGCTCAAGGTAATGATCGGATTGCCCGGGATGCCGCTTGAGCCACCCGAATCCAGGTCGAACAACACGTCGACCGGAGAGAAGCCATCGGGGCCACAGCCCAGCGTCCCGGAGGCCCCGTTACCTGGACCGTGCAGGAAGGAGCACGGATGCAGGCCCTTGGTCGTGCAGACGCTGTCGCCGTCCGTAAAGTCGGGTGTACAATCCGTCGAGGGTGTCAACCCGTCGATGTCATAGAGCGTGCCGCCGCAGGTCTTGGAGGCCACGCCACGCAAGCAGGCGCAGGCGATGCTGCTGACCGGGATGCGCGGGAACTGAATCGAGGCGGCGGGAACAATGGCCGGGACAAGTCCATCGGCGCCCTTTTGTCCGATGGTGATGGTCTGCGTGCCGGTCAGCGGCAGCGGTATGGTGATGATGTCACTGTGAACGACGGCACCACTCGTGCCGGGGTTGATGTTGAGACCCGAGAGCGTCCCGGGCACCAACGTCAGCGTGATCGCGGTCTCTGCCGTACAGTTGGCCGCGCAGCCGTCGCCGCCGAAGGTCTTGCAGTGGATGCACTTGCCGCCGCCCGGACAGCCGTTGTCGTCGGTGCATGCGAAGAAGAACTTCGTGCCGCCCGAGCAAATGCCGTCCCCGGTGCAATCGGATTCCGCCGTGCAATGCGTGCCGGCATTGTCGCCGCCGGTGCACGTGCCGCCGTCGTCGCAGGTCTCAGGGGGCTCTACGACGCCATTGCCGCAGACTGGCGGAGGACCACCGCACTGGAAGGTCGTCGTGCACTGGGGAGCGACCAAGGCGTTGTTCACCGCTTGGATGATCAGCGTAATATCGACCGTGCTGCCTGGGGGGATGCCGTTGGGGCAGGCGGACGGATCGGCGCTGCCCAGGTCGATGTTCACCAGTGTGATGAGCTCATCGACGGTGACGTCACCGCTCTTATCACAATCGCCGACGCAACAGGTCTGGGCGCGCGCCATACGCGGCGCCAGCCCAAGCGTGAAACCCAGGGCCATGGCGGCTGCCAGCCCGAAGGCGCTGTATCGCCACCCCAAATGTTTGGCTGTCTTCATCGTTCTCTCCTTTTCTGTTCGGCGAGAACCCGGCGTGGCTGCTGGGTATCGAGCACGTCCTTCAACGTGAAGAGGCTGCCGTATCTCGCCATCCGACCTGTGCTCTCTATCCGCATCCTGTTTGCTACAAACCGCCATCATTCGTCAAGACCGCGCATTTTCTTTTGCCGTCTTGACATCGCCGGTATCCGCAGGCGGCCTATCGCCTGCGGTGAAATTGGCGTGCGTTGCCATCGTCAACCGCAGCATGTAGCGTCGGCGCCGTGGTGTTGCTGGGTGACAGTGCGTGATCTCGCCCGAGCCGGGGTGCAAGCGGCCCACGAGTGCCACGAGATGCATCGCGATCTCCTCGTGTACGGGCTGCTCGCGGCGAGCATCTTGGTCGTCTACCGCGGCGCGTTTGTCGTCTACTTTCTCAATGAGGACTTCTCCTGGCTGTGGCGCTGCCGTCTCGTGCCGCCGACGACGGTCTGGACGTTGTTGACGCGCGACGTCATGGGAGGGCTCTACTCCTGGCGACCGCTGGTGCAGCTCTCGTTTGGACTCAACGAAGCAACCTGGGGCGTGCATCCGTTCGGCTATCGCTTGGAGGTGCTTGCGTGGCAGGCGGTTGCGGCCGGGGCGTTGTATGCGATTGCCACTCGGCTTTCCGATCGGCTGCGCGGCGGCCTGGCGGCGCTGCTCTTCGCC
>CAZTDK010000117.1:0-12040 GCA_964611965.1 uncultured Binatia bacterium (SeqCode)
CGCCGCGCCGTATGTCAAGGCGGTGAAGTCGCGGGTGGGCGCGCTCATCGGCTTGCAGCTCATTCCAACCCTCGACTTCTGGAAGTACGATCAGGCGATCGACCTTGGCGCCGACCACTTCAGCTTCTGCTACGAGTTCCACAATCCGGAGTACTTTGCGAAGCTGTTGCCGGGCAAGCAGAAGCTCGTCGGCCAGGAGACGTTCTTCCGCGCCCTTGAGTATACGTCGAAGAAGCTCGGCAAAGGCGCGTGCTCGGGAGAAATCATCGCCGGCGTCGAGCCCATCGAGGACACGCTCAAGGCGATCGACTACATCACCGGCCTGGGCGCCTTCCCGACGGTGTGTGTGTTTCGGCCGACCATCGGTACCGACATGGAGCAGTGGCCGGCGCCGCGCACCGAGGACATGATGGTCGTCTATCGGCATCTCTACGATGCCTGCCGCAAGAACAACATCCCCATCGACGTGACGCCGAACATCGAAGTCAGCCTGATCGTCCAGCCCGGCGATACGCGCTATCTCGCGCCGCCAACCTGGAGCGCGCGCTGGTACGCACTCAAGATGGCGGCTGCGCGCCGCGCCGCGCAGCCGTACTTCTGGTGGAAGCGGCGCCCGAAGAACATCCAGGCCTCCGAAATTCTCACCCCTCCGCAGGGCGCTCCACAAAAGGAAGGCTCGACGCCTCCACCGCAGCCCGTTCGGAAGCCGGCCGCGGTGACACCGCTCCGGAAGCCCGCGCTCCTGGTGGAAGCGAAGCCGCACGGCGAGCCGGCGAAGATCTCAGTAACGCAGGCGATCCGCGAGGCGCTCGCGGCCGCGGCGGCGCCGTTCGAAATTGACACGGAAGCCGCCGGCTTCGAAGTGCGTCCCCCGTCCAACGGCACGCCGAATCGCGCCCGCATGAAGGTGTTCTGCCCGCGGCCCAATCACACGCTGGTGTTCTTCTACAAGAGGAGTCTCGTCCCCTACAGTCGCGACCGGTACAGCTACGGTGGCATCGACGTCCGAGACGGCGGCGTGCAGCCCGGCGACATCGCCGAATGGATCGCCTTTCTCAGCTCCGGCTTTCAGCCGGAAAAACGGCCGCGCACCTTGCGGCGCGCGTTCCCATACGAGATTCCGGAGTGACTTGCGGCAGCGGGCCGCAGGATCGCCAGTGTCTTGTGTCGGAAGCCCAGCGAAACAACTCCAAGGTTGCTGCGGATCATCATGCACCCTCACCCTCCCCTCTCCCACGCGGAAGGGATGCGCGGGAGAGGCCAGCTGGTGGGTGAGCGTCAGCAAGCAAACGCCGGTGTCCTCGCCCGCGCGTTTTCTCAGCGCGGGAGAGGGGAGGGTGAGGGTGCACACAGCAAGCGGAAGTACTCCGCCGCATGTTCATGAGCTTACTGCGCCTCTACTGGACATTCGCGCGTCCCTTCACATTGGTGCCGCCGATGATCGGAATATTCTCGGGTGCGGTGATCGGTTGGTGTGCTTCGCACGCGGCGTTTCCGGTCATCGACGTCGGCCTCGCCGCACTTGCCGCGGCGGTGCTGAACGCAGCGTCCAACGGGCTCAACCAGATCTACGACTTCGAGAACGATCGCATCAACAAGCCGCAGCGGCCGTTGCCATCTGGACGCATGACCCGGTGGCAGGCCTGGATCTTTGTGGTGCTGACCTATGGCGCCGCGCTCGGTCTCGTTGCGCGGGTGAATTGGCAAACCTTCGCCATTTATCTCATCGCCGCGCTATCGACCGTCGCCTATTCGGTGCCGCCGGTGCGCCTGAAGCAGCATCCGTTCGCCTCGAACCTCGTCATTGCGCTGGTGCGCGGCGGATTGCTCAAGGTCGCGGGGTGGGCGGCGGTGGCCACGGTGCTCACGTCGATTGAACCGTGGTACATCGGCTTCATCTATTTCCTGTTCTTGCTGGGCGCGACGACGACCAAAGACTTCGCGGACATCGAAGGTGACCGCGCCGCCGGCTGCATTACGTTGCCGGTGCGCTACGGCGCCACCTGGAGCGCCCGCGCCATCAGTCCCGCCTTTGTCGTTCCCTGGCTGCTGCTGCCGTTGGGACTCCGTCTGCATGTGCTCACCGGCCACCCGACGCCGATCCTGCTCTTGGCAGCGATCCTGGTCGTCTGGGGCGCGGTGGTGATCTACTCAATCAACGACGATCCCCGCCGGTTGGTCTCCGAGGGTGAAAACCATCCGGCATGGCGTCACATGTATTTGATGATGATGGTCGGCCACCTCGGACTGGCCGCGGCGTATTTGTAAGCGGGGCGTTCCCCGAAAGTTTCACCACGAAGGACACGAAGACCACGAAGAAAGGAATTCAGGATCTTCTCTTTCATTTTCTCTCGTGAGCTTCGTGCCCTTCGTGGTTCCATTCTCCGGCACGGAGCAACGCGGCATGTTTCGGGATCAATCGAGAATCTGAGCGCCGCCATATCAAAAGTCGACCGCGATGCGGACGAGGCCGACATTGGCGCTGAGCAAGATGCTGCGCTGATCACGCGACATCGCGAGGCCGCGCACCCAGCGGCCGGCAAACCATCGGCGCAGGATCTCGCCGCTATCGATGGAGATGGCGAGCACCTCGCCCGTCGTCCACTTCGAGATGTACAGGCGGCGGCGCGGCTTGTCGTACAACACGGTGCGCGCCCCAATCCCAATGTAGGGATATGGTCCCGGAAGCAGTGAGCCCGTGTCATAATCGATGGGCACGACAATGCCGAGGTTGGCGATCGCAATCCAGACGATGCTGGCATCCGGATCCCAATCGCAGCCCCACACCGCGGTCACCCACGCCCACGGGTAGCGCTCCGACGGTCCAAGCCGCCGCAGCTGGAACGGCCAGCCGGTGTACGCCAATGAGAGAAAAGCCTGACCATCGACACGATAGCCAAACCCGATGGATTGGCATAACACTCCGGCGTGGCGGCGGGCATCGTAATGGATCTGTCCGGCCTCGACCCGTTCGCGCAGCGGCTCACCGGCGGGCGTGAGATCTCCTGGATGCAAGAAGTCGAAGCCTTGGCTTTCAGAGAAGATAGCGAGCAGGTCGTATCCTGGGTCGTAATACCCAGCGGCCGCCGCCGTCGGGAAGTGCCGGACCGCAGCCACCCGCAGCGGCTCGTCGCGCGTAAAGGCCCACAGGGTGCCGCCGTAGTCCGGCTTGTCAAAATGAAAGGCAAAGACGCGGTCGTCTTCGGGAGCATCAATAATCTCCGATCCAATGCTGGTTCCAAAGCAATGGAGGGGCGCATCGGGATCGACGCGGACCTCGCAGATGGAGCCCGTGAATCGCGGCGCTACCGCACGTCCGTATCCCGGAGTGGTGACGTCCTGCAAAGTAAGCAGGAATCGTTGGCCATCGACGGCTTCCCAGCTGTTTCGTGGGTAGCGTGACAAGTTCAAGACATCGCCCGCTCGGCACGAGAGCTCCTCGAGCACGCTCGGGATCAGCACCTCCACGCCGGGCTGCGCCCGCACACGCAGGTAATCGTTGCAGCGTAGCACACCGCGTTCGCGGCCAGCCGCAAGGCCCACCACACAGCACAAGGCAAGCAGCAGCACGGCTGGAATGCGCACCGGACAATTCCGGGGCAACACGGTCACGAGCACGAGCACCGCGGCGGTGCCCTGAGCGAGCCGCAGCCACCACGGAGCTGCCCATTCGAACATGGGGAATATGACACAAGAAAACCCGAGAAAGCACAGAAAGATGAGGATCGTGAGAACGGCACCCGTCCAACGGACAATCCGCCACCACGGCTTGCGGGCAACGCCCACATACCATGCCGCGGTCACGCACACGCCGAGAACGGGGGCACCGACGTCGGTGTCGGCGGCGAGTCTGAGCGCTCCGACGACGCTCACGTAGTACAGTGCAACGACTGCCAGCCGCGGCAGCCTGCGCTCCGGCAGCGGCGGCAAGACGATGCGCCTAAGGACGCGAGCAGAACTGGAGAGTACGGCGCGCAGGCCGCGGCTTGCCCGAGTTACCACCAGTCCTCAGAATGCCGCGGCCGTGTGTGTGCTACTTGCTGCAGCTACTCTCCAGCTCACTCAACAGGGGAGCGCACGCGTCCCGCTTTCCCGTGGCAAAGGCCATGGCCGCGGGGCTATCCGCCATTCCCTTGAACCCGTCTTTGCGGAATTTAGGTTCGTTGGTCGCCCAATGAACACACTCGTTGTCCCCTTTCGGGCACATACTCGGATCACCCGCGACAAGAGCGGCGCAGCCTTGCCGCATGGATTCGGGGGCCTCCTTACACTTTGCGGCGTCCTTCTTGAGCACCGCGTCGCGAAAGCTGTCACACGCGGCCGCTGCGAACTGGGTCTTGCATTGCTTGTGCACCACGGGAATGAAAAGCGCCAGCAGCGAGGCACCCTTGGGCTGGGATTTGAGCTGGCGCATCAAGCCCAGGTCGCTGTAACAAGCGTCCTTCTCGGCCGCACTCGTCGCCGAATCACAGAGGTGCTCGTTGTCATTGGCGGCCGCGAGGCAACCGGCGGCTTTGCTCAAACCACCCTTCTCAATGGCGCTGCGTGTCTCCGCGGGGAGGGACTTCAGTGCCGAGGCGTCGCCGGAACCAAACTTTGCGATGGCCTTCTTACAGGCCTCCGCCGCGGCGCTCTTCGCGTTGGCCGTCGCCGTTGCCGCAGCGTTGGGCGTCGGCGGCTGCGCCGATGCCGCCGCGCCTGCGGGTGTTCCGGCCGCTGCACCTCCGGTCGCATTGGCACCGGCCGCCGGCGTGATCGCTTGCGCTTCCGGGGAAGGGTTCGGCGAAGCCGGCGGAGTGACCGCTGCAGGGGTTCCGCTTGCCACATTTTCCGTGTCTGCCGCGTTGGCGAATGATGTCCACGCGCACGCAAGGAGTCCGGCTGCTGCCACCAATCCGAGGACGCTGCGAGTCGTGCTTCGAGGGTGGGGATTCATGCACACACTCCTTCCGACAGGTTGAAAGTCCGACAACGCGTCAGAAAACTACAGGGCGTGCGGCGCCACTGTCAAGGCGACTATCGCAGCGCGGTGAAGCCTCGGTGTGGTGGCGTCTGTCCATTCAGCCCCGGCGGCTCAAGCCGCGGCAGCGAAATGCGCCAAGCCCACCTCCGTGGGCTCCCCGCCCCCTCCAGCAGTCGGTTTAGCCTCGGGGCGGCGAGGGAGTCGCCGTAGGGCGACTTGGTGCCATTCGTTGCCGCGAATTCATTCGCCGGGTCGGCTCTGTACTGCGCCGCAACGTCGGGGCTGATGGCTGGGAATCGCTCCCCTCTACAGGCACGGGACGACATCTTTAGAATCTGGTCTTGCGCGTGCTACGCTGCACGGCACGCATGTCCGATGCAGCGAGCACGCCGTCTACCAGCCTGTCGGACTCGCCAATAGAGGTTGGTGCGACTCACCGTGCCGACGTTGTCGCTCGGCGCTGGCGGTGGGCGGTGGCGGTGACCCTGCTCTACGCGGCCATCGTGATTACCGCAGCGGTCTACCATGAGCCGTGGCGCGATGAAGTCGTCGCGTTGAGCATTGCCCGCGGCGCGTTCTCGTTACCCGAGTTGGCCGCGGCGCTGAAATACGAGGGCCACCCCATCCTCTGGTACCTGGTGCTCCGCGAAGCCTACGCCCTCGTCGGACAGACCTGGGTGATCAAAGCGGTCAGCCTCGCGTCGGCCATCGGCGCCATCTTCCTCTTCGTGTACTACTGCCCGCTTCCCTGGTGGCTACGCATCCTGTTCACCTTCTCGGTTTTCCCGCTCTACCACTACTCGGTGGTGAGCGTCGGCTACAGCCTCGAGATGTTGCTGCTGTTCGCGTTCTGTACCCTCCATCCGCACCGCCGTGAGTATCCGCTGGCGATCGCGGTGGTGCTCGCGGCGCTGGCCAACACCGAGTTCCTCGGTTTCATCATCGCCGTGGCGGCGGCGGTGTCGCTGCTCTTCGAGGACGCTTGGTGGGGATCGGGTTGGCGGCGCTGGGTGCGGGATCGCCACTTGGTATTCGCCGCGGCGATCTACTTGGCCGGACTGCTCCTCGCCTATGCGGTTGCGTTCCCCGACCCGGGTAGTCCGGCCGCGATTGGACCTCTCAACATAGGCCGCATCGCCGCGGGAATGGGAGGCGCGATTGTGTGGCCCGCGGGCCATGCGCGAAGGCTCTCCTTCATCTTGCCGATGCTGTCGGTGTGGGTGTGGGCCTACTTTGTATATTTGACGCGCCGCCCGGCGCTGTTGTGCTTCGCCGCCACCGCGCTCATCGGAATCGAGGCGTCCTTCACCCTCGTCTACGCGCCCGCGCCATGGCACCTCGGAAACCTGCTGCTGGTGCTCATCGCGACGATGTGGCTCGACGCCTCGGGCTCTACCCCGACCGCCACACTCTCCCCGCACCTGGAGCGCGCGCGGTCGTGGCTCGGCCCCCTCGTGGCTGGCGGGATGGCAGTTCTCCTCGCTGAACACGTGTTCCTTGGGGTTCTCCTCGTCGCCAACGACCTCGGGCATGACTTCTCGTCGAGTCGGCGCTTGGGGGAACTGCTCCGCGGCTATCCGGCACTTGCCTGCGCGGTGGTGATCGGCGAACCCGATTCGTGGGTCACGTCGTTGCCGTACTATGCCGACAACCCCCTCTACTTGCCGCGCGAGGACGTCTACCGATGGTGGGGCCGGCCCTCGCCCGCGCGGCGCTCCACTTACGATCTCGACGCCCTGCTGGCGGCGGCGCGCGACGTGCGCACGCGCTGTAAGTGTCCGGTCGTTATCGTGATGGGATGGGAGCTGCAGCGAGCAGGACTCCACACCGTTTACAAGGGCAGCCCGGTTGAAGAGACGTTTGCAATCACCCCCGAGGCGCGTGCCGCATTTCTCGCGGCGACGCGTCGCATCGCGAGCCTCCACGGCGAGGAGACCTTTCCCTGGCTTGAGGACAACCAATTGCGCGTTACCACCAACGAGCAGTACGACGTGTACCTCTTGCGCTAATCATCGGGTGATGCGCCTTGCCTTGGGAAGCGCGTGCGTGCGAGAGTCCGGCGCATGGCCGCGCCTTCAACCTCGCCGAGCGTCTCGTGCGTCATGCCGGCGTTCAACGAGGAGGCATCAATTGTCATGGCGGTCGCGAACGTCCGGGGAGCCCTCGAGCATCTCACCAGCGACTCGGAGATTATCGTCGTCGACGACGGCAGCACCGACCACACCGGGGCGCTGCTGGACGAGATGGCCGCGGCCGGCCAGCTACGCGTCCTGCACTTTCCAGTGAATCGTGGCTACGGCTGTACGTTGCGGGCAGGTTTTGCGGCCGCCACCCGGCCGCTGTTGTTCTTCTGTGACAGCGACAACCAGTTCGATCCGATGGATCTGGGTCGGCTGCTCCCGCTCATCGAGGAGGCGGACATCGTGGTCGGTCACCGCGTCGCGCGCTGCGATGGGATGCTGCGTGGAGTGCTCTCGCGCGGCTACAACGTGCTGGCCAGCATGCTGCTGGACGTGCGTGTCCGTGACGTCAACTGCGCCTTCAAGCTGATGCGGCGTGAGGCGCTGGCTGGCTTGGCGCTGGTCTCCACCGGCTACAGTATCAACGCGGAGATGCTGGCCCGGGCGGCGCGGGCGCAGCTGCGCATTCGCGAAGTGCCGGTGACCCACTGGCCGCGCCGGGCTGGCCGCTCGAAGGTCGGGACTGCCGACGTACCGTGGTCGCTGTTCGCCCTACTCTCCTTGCGCTGGACCCTGCGTGACTCGCCGCCGGGTTAAGTCCATTGTGAAAACAACTTCTCACGCAAAGCTGCAAAGGTGCAAAGCCGCAGGTCTGAAGAATTGGAGAGAGGAGGTTGCTTCAGAATATCGTTACTCATATTGTTGTTTGCTCAGGAAAACTCTCTTGACTCCCTGCGTCCTTTGCGGCTTTGCGTGAGTGCTTTTTCATTGCATTCACCCCAGTCAGAAGCGGAAGGTTGTCAGGGTACAGGCATCCGTGACGGCGAGCTCCCGTGGGCCGAGAAACAAGATCTCGCGCAGGACCGGGCCGACGTGATACGTCGCGACGACTTTCCGCATGCCGAGGTCGACGAGAGAAACGGTCGTGTCGTCCATCGACGTGACGCCGAGAAAGCGGCAATCCGGAGAGAACGCAACATTCCGCGGTGAGGGCAGCGAGATGCCCCAGTCGAACCGGTAGCGGCCATCGGGTTCCCGCGCGAACAGACGGACGCGGCCGGTCATGTCAGCGAGGGCCACCGCGTCATCAAGTGGGCACGTTTCGTGGCGATTGAACATGAACACACCAGCCGGAATGCGCTGGGAGACACGCTCATCCTGTAGCGAGTAGACCATGAGATCGGAGGCATCGTTGATGGTCAGATCAGCGCTGTTGTGCCCTCTAGCCGCCCAGATGACGCCACCAGGCTCGTAACCCATTTGCCGGACCGTTTCTGTATCCACCGAGACTTCCCACATGCGGTTACCGCTCATGGTCTCTGACACGATCACGCTTCCGCGCTCCGGCCGGCACACGGGAAGAGCCATATTATTGGATCCCGCATTCAGCGGTATGAAGCGGAGGCTCTCCCGGCGTGAGGCGGGATCTCGTAAGACTCCGACCACCACTCGCCCACGATCTTCGTTCATCCAGATCTCGTCGTTTATCAGGCAGCCATTTTGCAGATAACCGGCGACAGCCGAGCGATCATCGAAGACCCAGCCTTCGCCTTGCCTTCGCAGCCACCACGATGAGAAATTTTCCGGCGCTTTACCGGCTTCTCGAGACAAGCCCGTCCCTACGTTGGTGAGCAGCAGCTCATCATCGTGCAGCCGCGCTAAGGAGAAATAGTACGGTCCAAGCTGCTCGTCATGGAGATTGAGCGGGCGCTGCCCGTCATTCTGGTTACAGCGGGCAACGAGGGACCGTGTCAGCACCGGCAGCGGGCGGTGGGCCAGAAAGGTTCGCACGACGGGATGCGCCAGAAAATGCAGCGCGAAGACCTCCAGATATAACGCGAGCGGCAGCAGGACCGTCCAACGCAGCCACGGGTATTTCGTCAGCCAGGCGGCGAGGGCGGCCAGGGTCGTCAGCGCACCAATTCGCAGCGGCGTCCACGCAACCGTGCACGCCAACGGGAAAATCCCTAGCAGCAGCAACCCCCACAAGGGTAGCCGCAGGCGTTCCCACCCGCGCAGCCGGACGGCCAACGCGAGGACGGCGACGACTCCTGGCACCATCTTGAGCAGCGTGATGCCCAGCGCGGCCGCAGTACCCTGCGTATCGGTATGCAGCAGCGCCGATGCCGCTCGCGCTCCTGCGAAGGCAACCTGCGCCAGGTGCGCGAGGAGGGCGCGAAACCCGGCGGAAGTCAGAAATAACCAGCCGAGCCATGCGGTCAACGCAAGCTCGAATATCCACACGGGGTTTCGAAGAATGAAACGAAAGACCGAATGAATGACTTGCGCCAGCCGTGTAGCGCGCCGACCGCGGATCACCAGTGGAGTCGACGCTACCGCCTGATCAGCTTGGCGGTGAGGAGCCACTTGTCCCGCTCGGGCAGGTTCTTCTTGAACAGCACGTAGTACAACGCTTCGAGCGTCGATGGGTTGCGCGCGGCAAACAGGCGGATGAAAGAGAGCGTGAACGCTTCCATCACCATGCCCTTGGGATAGATGAAGCCACACCGCACGCCGATGGTCGGTGCGTCGTTCTGGACGCAGTGCCACATCCAGGACGGCAGGAAGAAGATGTCGCCGGGATGCATGACGGCCTCCATCCGGTCGATGCAGTCGAAGCCGGGGAATGCGTCGACGTTCGACATGTCGATCTGGGCCTTCGAATGGTTGTAGCCAAACCCGTCGGCGCTGGGGTTCATGACCGCGAGGTAGTGGTTCGGAATGAGGGCCCAGCGCTTGATGCCGCAGACGTTCACGAAGAAGAAGCTGGTCATGGCGTTGTGCAGCGGCGTAAACGTCCCGGCCCCACCCATGAAAAGCTGATATGTCAGACCCCAGTTGTTGCCGGCCATTTGCTTGAAAAAGTCGTGATCGAAATCATCGAGCAACTCCGGGAATTTCTCTAGCAGCGGAGAAAACCGCATATACTTGCTGCCGCCGCCAATGACTTGGTCGAGAAAATCACCGAACTGGATTTCTTCCGAGAATTCCCGTCCGTGCGCGACCTCGTCGTCCGCGGCAACGCCTTTGCGTTGGACCAACTTGATCATCTCGGTGCCGTAGCGCTGCCGAAAATTGTCGAAGGACCAGCGTGCCGCCAAGGGCCAGGCCGTGGCGCCCTTTTCCAGAATGACGGGAATCCCTTTCGATAGGTAGTCGCGGCGGAAATCCTTCGGAGAGATCTCCTTCAGACGTTCGACCTGGATGACCTTCCCCTTCCCTCCCCGCTGGATATGCTCCGCGATCCGCAAGCGAGCAGTGGCCCTCATACTCTTTACGAAATCGCTCTTGGGAAAATAGTGCTCCAGAAGGAACGACAGGTTGAACGTCGCCCGGTCGTGCACGGGGATCTGCTTCATCCCGGGGAAAGGCTTCATAGGCTCCTGGCTGACTCGCTCGGCCTCAGCACACGAAATCACTCATTTCGCTTGAGGCCAGGCGCCATGGACACAATGGCTGGCGTTGCACCCGGCCCGTGGGACCGGGCTTTGCTCGCGCGGAATTTCGCGGCCGCGTTGCGCACCGCCCATCGCTGCTTGTATTCGATCAGTCGCTGTTCCAGCACTGTCTCGCTGCGCTCCGCCCTGACATTGCGGATCGTGCGCAGGATGCGCGACGGACGCCGCGCGTAGCCGACGACGTAGAAGGCGCTCATGCCCAGAATACGGTAGAGGTTCAGCTCGGCCGTACCCATGTATCGAGAGCTAGAGATCGTCCGCGTCATGTCCATGTAGCCGAGCCCAGCGAAGTAGTCGTCATTGGGCGGAGGCAGGCTGCCGTCGCGTCGGAGCTCGTCGTAGAGGCTGGTACCGGGGTAGGGCGAAAACGGGAACAACGGAATATCGTCGACGCCCATCCAAGCCGCTTGCAGTCCGAACCGCATGGTATACAGCAGATCGCGGCGCCGCTCATCGGGAAAACCGATCATGAGATTGGCCTTGATGTTGACGCCCAATTCCTTGGCGATGCGCATCGATGCCAAGACGCGCTCGGGATGCACCTTCTTCTTGATGTACTTGAGCGTCCGCTGCGACCCGGATTCCGGCGCGTAGGTCAAGTTGCGACAGCCGCTGCGCGCCAGTGCGGCGAGCACTTCGGCATCCAGGGTTTCGGAGCGCGTGCCGCTCGGCAGCTGATAGGTGATGCGCAGGCCGCGGCGCTCCAGCTCCGCGCAGAAGGCGAGAATCCAATCCCGCTTGATGATGGCCGTGAGATCCTCGAAATCGACATTCGAAATGCCATAACGGTCGACATAGTCGCCGATCTCGTCGATGACCGATGAGACGGAGCGGACGTAGTAACGCGTTGTCCACATGCCCGGACTCGAGCAGAAGGTACATTGATAGGGGCAGCCGCGTGTTGCCAGCATCGGCATCGAGCGGCCGATGTTCACCCCATGCCCGTATCCTCTCGATAGGTAGCTCTCGAGCGGAAAGAGGTGCCAGGCGGGACGCCGAATCTGATCGACGTCGCGGACACGGTGGCGAGGCGGATTGCGGTGGGCGAGCCCGTTGCGGCGAAAGGCGATACCAGGGATGTTCTCCAGTGAACCCTGACCGGCGATCCATGCGGCGATGTCGACCGCCGTTTCTTCGCCTTCGCCGAGCACACAGAGCGTCACCTCGGGGCATTTCTCGAGCAGGTACTCCCAGCTTGCGTTAGCGTGCTCACCACCAAGGAAGATCGGCAGGCACGGGAACGCCACGCGCACTGCCCGGAGGATTGCCGCTACATGCGGCCACTGCTGCGAAAACATGACAGAAACACCGATGCCCTGCACATCGGAAGGAATGCGTGCAACGATCTCCGCGATCGTCAGCCCGTGAGCCACGAGCATTGGGTGCGCACTCGGATGCCGTGCCAGCGGCGCCTCGCCGAGTGCGTCGATGACCACAAC
>CAZTDK010000118.1:0-12039 GCA_964611965.1 uncultured Binatia bacterium (SeqCode)
CTGCCGTGGCGCTGGCCCGGTTCAACCACCGGCTTGGCCAGGAGCCACTTGGGGCCAACATTGTTGAAGCGGTCGGTGCCGGGGCGGCCGTAGCCCAGGGGCACGCTGACCACGTCGGGGTGCTGGCCGGGCTGCAGGTGCAGCGGCAGGGTCAGGCCCTGAGGGGCCCCTTCCAGGCCGATGCTGATGACGTCGCCTTCCTTGAAGCCCAGCTTCTTGGCCGTGTCGGGCGCCAGGGCCAGGGTCTGGTCCCAGGCCACCTTGCTCACCGGATCCGGCATCTCCTGCAGCCAACTCAAGTTGGCAAAGCGGCCGTCGTAGACCGTGGGGTCCGGACGGAAGACCAGTTCCAGGTCGTTGGTCTCTTTCTTTTGGTTTGACGACGTCGCGGGGAACCCGGCCGGCGGCTTCAGCGCGACCGGCTTCGCGGGCAGAGCGGTGTTGGGAACGACACCGTCGTGCACGGCCTTGTGCCAGAACCCTTCGAGCGTCGCGCCAGCCGTTCGGTTTCCGTCGCCCGACTCGAAGCGTCGCTTCCAGTAGTCATGGACGAGGTCGTGGCTCGAGCGCTCCGGACGATCCGAAAGCGCGGCGAGCAATTCGTGCGTCGTCTTGCTGTTGTAGAGCGGCGCGATCAACGGCTGCACGATGCTCACGGTGCCGTCGTAGGCACGCGTATCGCTCCACGATTCGAGGTAATGCGATTCGGGAATCTGCCAGTGGCACAGCAGCGAGGTCTCGTCGTCGTACAAGCTCAGGTGGACACGCAGGCCAACCTTCTGCAGGCTGTCGGCGAAGTGCAGATCCGCGGGCGCGGTGTAGACCGGGTTGCCGCCGACGATGACCAGCATCTCGACGCTGCCGGCGTCCATGTCCGCCACCAGCTCGCGCTCGGACTGCAGCTGATCCACGGGATGCGCCTCGACCGGGTCGGTGTAGACGACCGTTTGACCGACGTTGCCGAGGGTGTCGTTCATCGCGTGCGCCAGTGCATGGACGATCGCCGGTTGCTGCTCCCCGGGGATGACCAGGCTGCGGCCGCGGTGGCCGCGGAGATCTTCGACGACTGCCTTCACCCAGGCCGCGCGCGCCCCGGTAAGCGGCGGCGCCTCGACCGTCAGGCCCATCCCTGCCGCGACGGCGCGTGCGAAGTCTTCCATGTCGCTGGCGCGCACGGGCAGACGATGGTCCGCTTTCGCGCCGGTGACGGTGGGCGTGGTTTCCGCGACGTACAGACGGTTCATCGTGTCGTGCGCGTCGCGCAGCTTGCGGCGACGGATGAAGTCGCGTACGTAGCGCACACTGCCGGGTCCGCAGGCGAGGAAGTCGGCGTCGAGTGACAGGACCACGTCGGCCTTGTCGAAATGATATTGCAGGTCGACCGGCGCCTCGAACGACATGAGCGCGCCGGCGCGCGAGTTGTCGCGCGTGACGGGTTCGTACTGATGCCACTTCGCCTGCGGGTAGTCCTTCAACAACCCTTGAATCTGATCGGTCAATGTCGGCGAGGTGATCGTCTCGGTGAGCAGGCGCAGACCGGCGCCATGGCGCTCGCGTTGCGCTTCCAGCGCGACCCGCACCGTGTCGACGAAGGCGCTCCACGGACGGATCTCGCCGATGTTGCGAATCACCTGCGAGCGGTCGGGATCGTAGAGCCCGAGGACGGAAGCCTGCGCAAACACGTCGGTGGCACCAAGGCTGGCCGGGTGCTCGGGATTGCCTTCGACCTTCGTCGGGCGGCCCATGTGGCTTTCGACCAGCACGCTGTCGGCGATGCCGCTCAACGACGTGGCGCTGGCGAAGAACAGCGGCACACCGGGCACGAGCTCCTCCGGCGCCTTCACGTACGGGACGACCTTCTCGGTCGGCTGCCGCGTGCAGCCGCTGAGCCCGGCGAGCGCCATCGACGCGCCCATCAGCTTCAGGAACTGACGCCGCCCGACGGCATCGAGCACCGACGCTTCGCGCGGGAACTCCGCATCCAAGAAGGCGTGGAAGCCCTCGGAGTCGGCGAGCTCCTCGAGGCTGCGCCAGTACCGCCGGCCGGTCGCCTGCGCGAGCTTGGCGCGAATCGCCTCGAGATCAATGGCAGAATGCGAGGGTGTCGTCATGCGCATGCTCAGCGGTGGCAGATTGAGCAGTTGGTGAGCTGCTGGACCTGGATGTTGTAATCTTTGACGAGCTGCTGTCCGAGCGCGAGCTGATCGGTGGGCGGCTGCCACTCCATGTTGAAGACCTGGTCGCGCGGGCGAACGTACTGTTCCGGATGGCGGTGGCAATTGAGGCACCATTCCATCTGCAGCGACGATGCCTGCCACATGAGGTTCATGCGATCGACCCGTCCGTGGCAGGAAACGCAACCGATGCCCTGGCGCACGTGGATGCTGTGATTGAAGTACACGAAGTCGGGCAGGTCGTGTACCTTGATCCACTCGATCGATTTGTCGGTGCGGAAGCTGGCGCGTACCGGTTCGAGCACGGGACTGTCGACCCAGATCTGCGAGTGGCAGTTCATGCAGGTCTTGGTCGGCGGCATGCCCGCGATCGGGCCGCGTTCGACGGCGGTGTGGCAGTAGCGGCAGTCGATGCCCAGCTCGCCGGCGTGATGGCGGTGACTGAAGGGCACCGGTTGCTCGCGGGCAACGCCCTCGCGGGTCACATAGGAAGAACGATTGATCAGAGCCAACCCCCACGCCATGGCTGCCAGGATGAAGAGCGATCCGAAGATGCTCAGCTTCGAGAACGTGTTGGTGCTCGGCCGAAAAATCTGGGGCATCTGCTCTCGCGTCGGCCAGCGATCCTAGCCCTATGTGTTCGCAGCGCAAGCGCAGCGCGGTCAAAAATCGCCTTACTGGGGGAGAAGCGGTGCTTATTGCCTCAGTGGCATTGATGAGCACTATTGCCGCATCCTCGCGGGCCTCGCCGCTTGCGGTCCGACCAATCGAGGTACTAGGTAGCTGCTCGTGCCCGACGCGATCATCATTGACAATCTCACCAAGCGCTTCGGTGACCGCGAAGCGGTGAAGCGCCTGACGCTCTCAATCGGGCAGAGCGAAATCTTCGGCATGCTCGGTCCAAACGGCTCGGGGAAGACGACGCTCATCCGCATGCTCTGTGGCTTGCTCGCGCCGACGTCGGGGCGCGCCACGGTTGGTGGGTATGACATCGCCCGCGAGCCCGAGCTGATCAAACGCAGCATCGGCTACGTGTCGCAGCGCTTCAGTCTCTATCCCGATCTCACGGTGCGTGAGAACCTCGACTTCTTCAGCGACGTCTACGGCGTGCCGGCCCACGCGGCCGAGGGGCGGAAAAAAGAGCTGCTGAAGCTCTGCGGGCTCGACGGTCGCGAACGCCAACAAGCGGGCCGTCTCTCCGGTGGGCTCAAGCAGCGACTCGCTCTGGCGTGTGCCTTGATTCACCGTCCGAAGATTTTGTTTCTCGACGAGCCGACCGCTGGTGTCGACCCGGTGGCGCGCCGCCTGCTGTGGGACCTGCTCTTCCGCCTGGCGCAGGAGGGCACAACGCTCTTTGTCACCACACATTACATGGACGAAGCCGAGCGCTGCACCAAGGCGGCGTACATCTACTACGGCCAGCTGCTGGTCAGCGGCGATCCGAACTCGATGAAGCGCGACGAAATCGCCCAGACCAACCGCCGCCTGGAGATTCTCTGCCAGCCGCTGATGCCGGCGTTGGCCGTATTGCGCGACGCGCCGTTCGTCGACGACGTCAGTGTCTTCGGCCAGGCGCTGCACATCCGCGTAAAGGATCTGCCGCCCGAGCCGCCGAGCGCCGACGCGTTTGCCTCCTTCGCCGCCTCGGCACGCCGCGCCATGGTGATGGATGTGCTGCGCAAGCGCCTGCTGGCCGCCAACATCGAGGTGTTGACGATCCGCTCGGTGTATCCGAGTCTCGATGATATTTTCGTCAGTTACACACGGCGCATGGATCAGACTGGGTCGCTGGAGTGAGGACGACGTGAGGCGAGCGCGCCCTTTCTGTTGCTCTAGGACCTGCGGTCGGCGAATTTTCTATGGACCGCTCCCCCCTTCGGGGAGCCTCAGGACAGGATTGGTCGCTAGGCACTGCCAAGTCCGACAGACGGCTAGACGTCCTCCGGAAAATGTTTCGAACCTGTCATCTCTTTTGATCGAGTGACTGCCGCACCGTGGGTACCATGACCTGTGGCATGCGTTCTAGAATCGTCGCCACGCGGTTGCGCACGTATGGTCCGGGCTGGCGTGCCGACCAATGGCGGGGGTTGGGCAAGATCGCCGCGAGCCGCGCCGCCGCTTCGGTATCCAGCGCCGCACAGGAAACGCCGAGATCGCGGCGCGCGGCGGCGTCGCAACCGTAGATGCCCTCACCCCACTCGACGGTGTTGAGGTACACTTCGAGGATCCGCGACTTCGGCCACAGGGCCTCGAGCAGCACCGTCAGATAGGCTTCGATCCCTTTGCGCACTACGCCGCGGCCCGGCCACAGAAACAGCGTGCGCGCGCATTGCATGCTGATCGTCGAAGCACCGCGCAGCCGTCGGCCGTGCCGCTGCTCGGCGAGCGCCGACTCCATTTCGGTCCAATCGAAACCGTGATGCTGAGCGAACCGTGTGTCCTCGGCCGCGAGGACCGCACGGACAATATGCGGCGACATCGCTGCAATCGGCATCCAACGGTAATCCCAACTCGTGCCCGTGGTGAGCCGGCGGATCACCATGAACGGCGTCAGCGGCGGCGGCAGGAAGCGCAGCACGACGATGCACAGCACCGGGACAACTACACCGGCGACCAGCGCGGCCAACCCGACGCGCATCACAACGCGGCGGCCCTTGCTTCTCGGCATCTCGGCAGCCATCAAGCCGGCGCGCCGACGCAATTGCAATCGGCCAGGCATATCCCAGGCCCTCAAGCCTCCAAGCGGCAAAGCCCCTCCAAGCCCAGCCCCGCACCGCCATCCTCGCAGCAGACAGCAGAGGCATGACCGTCGAGCAATCCTGGTCTGTTGTCTGAAAGCGCAGCGATCTGTTGTCTTGTCTGTCGTCCGTTGCCTGTTGTCTGTCGTCTTCCCTTGACTGCCAACCGTTCGGTTGGTACGGACAAACCATTCGGTTGGTATCCGATGCAGGAGGCACAGGCATGGTGAACGCGGGCGCGATGGATGACGAGCGCGGCATCTCGGCGACGGAAGTGGTCGCGGCGTGGAGTCGGCACCTGCTGACCTTCGTCTACCCGGCGATGACCTTCGCCTTTCTGGTGACCGGCCCGCACCGCTGGTGGACGGCGCTGCTGTGGATGATTCCGGGAACCCTGCTCGACTTTTCCGACGACTATTCCGGCCGCGAGCTGCGGCAGCCGCGCACTGATCTCCCTAGCTGGCCCTTCGATGCCCTGCTCTACGCGCATTTCCTGTTGCAGCTCATCAACGTCGCTCTGCTGGTGCACCTGTTCACCGTGCAGAGCTTCTGGTCGGTCGACACCTTCATGGCCGTGCAGTTCGTCGGGGGCGCGTCGGGCGTTTCGGGAATCGTCGTTGCGCACGAGCTGATTCACCGCCGGCAAAGGCATTTGCAGCTGATGGGCCGGATTCTCATGGGCACCGTGCTGTACGAGCACTTTTCCACCGAGCACGTACGCGGTCACCACGTCCGGGTGGGCACGCCGGAGGATCCGGCCACCGCGCGCTTCGGAGAAACCTACTGGGCATTTCTGCGGCGCACCATCCCCGGTCAGTTTCGTAGCGCCTGGCGTATCGAGACCAAGCGCCTCGGCGACGAGGACATGGCATGGACCGATCCCCGTCTGTGGCGCAGCCGCGTCGTGCAGGGATTGTGCGCCGAATGGGCGGTCGCTTGCGCCATACTGCTGCTGGCGGGCTCGGCCTCCTTCGCGGTGTTCGTCCTGCAGGCAGTGATGGCCATCGGTGCCCTGGAAGGGGTGAACTACTTCGAACATTGGGGACTGACGCGCAGCGGGCGCAAGGTGCAGCCCATCGATTCGTGGGATTCGGATGCGCGTTTTACCTACTACTCCTTGGTCGGCCTGACCCGTCACGCCGACCACCACGCGCACGCCGCGCGTCCGTATCAGGCGCTGCGCCTGTTCGACGACAGCCCGCGGTTGCCGCGCGGCTATCATGGCATGTTGCGCCTGGTGACCTTTCGGAATCGGCGCTTTCAGGAAGTCATGACCGCAGAGCTGCGGCGCCGACAGCTGGGACCGTTTGCTCCCGCGACGGCCACGGCTGCAGTGGCGTGAAGAGCGTGGGGACCGTGTTGGCCACCGCCGCGCGCAGCGTGCCGGAGGAATCGCGCGATCGCATCATCGACACGGCCATCGCGCTGATTGCCTCGCACGGGTTGGCGGGCATGAGCTTGCAAATGCTCGCCGACGAGGTGGGCCTGCACAAAAGCACCTTGTTCCACCACTTCCGAAGTAAGGCTGACGTGGGGGACCAGGCGTTGTTCCGGGTATTGGAACCACTGGCTCAGATGGTCGAGCGCCTTGACACCGACAGCGCGCCGGAGATCGGACAGCTGATCGAGGTGAGCCACGCGCTGGCCGATCACTTCGTCACCGCGCGCCATGCCGCGCTCTTCCTGCTGCGCTGCATGATCGGCCGCGACGCCTTCGATCGCCCGGGTCAACCGCAGGACGAGGATCTCCAGCATCCGTTCTGGCGGATCTTTCTGGTCCTCGGCGGCTGGCTTGATCGCGCCCGTCGTGCCGGGGCCATTCGGCGCGTGCGCGTGCGCCAGGCGCTGATCAATCTGCTCGGCATGGTGCTGCTCTACCCGGCGATTGCCGACGACTTCGGCCGTGACGTCATCGCCGCCGATCCCCTCTCCGATCGCGCCCACCGGGCGCGCAAAGAAGAGCTCGCCGCCACTGTCCGCGGCGCCTTTGCCCCGTTGGGGTAGCAAGACAAGAGCGTCTCCGATCCGCGATTCGTCCTGCAATACCCGTAAGCGGCTTTTCGTGTCGGTTGCGGTGGAGTGTGCTCGTAAAACGCGCCGCTTGAGTGATAGGGAGGCGGTGAGTGCTGCCCTCGGCCAGTTGTGAGGTATCGCCAAAGAGAGCGACCTGCATGTATCGCGCGATGATTTTGCGGTTCACCAGAGTCGCCCCCGTTGTGCTGGCCGTCCTTGCGTTGTTGCTTCCCCACCCTCTAGCGGCGGCAGTGGCTCGGCCGCCGGCCAAGAACACAAAGACGGCAACGCCGACGCGGACGCGCACCCCGACGCGCACCGCGACACCGACGCGCACGCCATCACCTACAACCTCTCCGAGCGTGACGCCGACCGCTACACAAACGCGCGCGCCGAGCGTCACCCCCAGCACGACGCCTTCAGCGTCCGCGAGCCCGACGGGGACCCCAACCGCGAGCCCTTCCGCGACATCGACCCCTTCAGCCACGTGCTCGCCAACGCCCACCGCCTCGCTCACGCCGACTGCCTCGCTCACGCCGACCGCGTTGCCGACTCCCACGGCGGTTGCCGGCTGCCCGGCCGGTGGCGCCACGGTGACCATCCATGTTGACAACCAGACCGGGGGCGCAACCTCCGTCACCGTAGCCGGCGGGCTCGTGTCCGGACCCTGTGCGGCTGGGACCGCGAGCTATCGCTCGAGCGGCAGCTGCGCTGCCGGTCAGACCGACTGCGTGACGGTCACCGGACTGACGCCCGGAATCTGGAAGCATCAGATCAGTGTGGGAGCACAGAATCAGTATACCAAGAGTCTCGTCATCGCCGCCGACGCCAACGGTGTGCCGAACGTAGTGTTATGGACCGCTTTCCGGACGGTGCTCAGCGTCGATCGGACGGACGATGTCGCCGCGAATCCGACGCCCGTCTGTCCCAGCGCTCCCGGCACACACACCTGTACGCTGCGCCAGGCAATGTCCGCAGGCGCCACGGCCGCAGCCCCGCTGCTCGTCGAATTTGATCCGACGACCTTTCCGGCCGGGATACCAGTTGCCGTTCAGCTCACCCAATCCAGGAATCTGCCGCTCGCCGGATATCAGATGACCGTTGACGGCACCGATGCCGATGGCAATCCGAGCTTCGGCGGCGATCCGTACAATCGCGTGGTCACACTTCCCGCCAGCGGCGCCACCTTCGTCTTCAGCAATCAAGGCAGCCGTCTGATCGGCCTCTCCATTCAACGGCCAACGCTGAGCGATGGCGCAACTCCGGAGGACATGATTCGCTTTGATGGTGGCAGTGGACACACCCAGCAGAACGTCGTGGAGCACTGCCGGGTCGACGGCGGGGGTGGCAATTTGACCCTCAAGTCGTCCGGGCACGATTGCGTTGCCGGCTTCGGCGGCGCCGGAATGGACTGGAGCACGGCGAACGTTGTGCAGAGCTCCGAGATCAGCGGCTGCCCGGACAAAGGGGTCAAGGCCACGACGCTGGCCTACGTGCGCGTGCAAGACAGCTGGGTGCACCACAACATCGGCGGCGGCATCCAAGCCACGCTGAGCGGAAACATTGAAGCCGACCGCAATGTGATCGAGCGCAACGGCTACAACGCGAGCGTGCAAGTGTTCGCCGACGCCAACGCGTTGTCCGCCAACGGTGCGAACGCGGTGCTGGTTCCTACCTCGCCGGATACCCCGTCAGTGTTGCGCACGGACGGCAACCTGCTGCGCAACAACAGCGCCCGCGGGATCTCGGTGCAGGAGTTGTCTACGGCAACGATTGCAAACGACTTCGCGTGCGGAGCCGTCAACAGCGGCGGCGGCGGCCAGAACGGCATCGCGATCTTCAACAGCACCAGCAGCGCTGCGTTCGCCAGGGTCCGCGGCACCACGGCTATCTACAACGGCCGCAACGGCGCCACCGTCGGGAATCAATCCGACGCGGACTTCGGCCTAGACGCTCTCGATCGCGGCAACAACGCCTTTACGCAGAACGCGACCAATCCGAGTCTGGGCGGCCACAATTTCGACAACTCGGTGACGCCGCAGGCCAACGTCCCCGCGGCTGGCAACCAATGGCAACATTGCTATGCGGACCCGACCAACCCGGCGGCGACCTGCGACGGGACGCTCGCGTTGGACATTGATGGGGCAGCGGCCGGGACCCTGCCCCAACCGTATCGGGCGGCTGTCGATTCGCTTCCGATATCCATCGAGCGCCTCGTGCCGGGCAAGGGTACAGCCGGCGACCTGGTGCGAATCATCGGTACCGGCTTCAACGCCGTCGATCCCTATCCACCCGGCGGCGATTGTCTGACCACCGTCGAGCAACACAACACCTGCACGCCGTTGGCCGGCAACTGCGTGCAGTACGAGGCCGTGCCAGGGCAATGGCTCGATCTGCCGGTGCAGGCGGTGACGCCGACGCAGATCACCGTCCGGCTGCCGCCAACGCTCACGTGTGTCCAACCCCTCAGCGTCCGCGTCCAGCGGTTGGATTACACGGGCGCCATCGTCACGGGAACCGCGACGTTTTGTACGAGCTCGTGAGCGAGCCATAGAAGAGATGCGAGGCTTTGCTCGCCAATCCGACACGTCCCTCGATACGGCGCGTGAAAAGATCGCGCCTACTCGGGATGAACGGCAATCTGCTTTGGGATCCACACACAATCCGTTCCCCCCAAGTAGCAGCCTTCTGTTGGCGGCGTATCGAGGGGCGCTTCTTGAATTGGCGGGCAAAGCCGAGATGCGACCGCAGGTCTTTGCAGCCTGTCGGACTCGCCACGCAGCCATTCATGCATTCGGCAGCAAGAGCACGCGACAGCCGTGCGGCGGTACCTCGCCGAGCTGCGCAAGCCCGCCGCGGACCGGTATCAGCGCCTCGGTCCACCACTCGCGCAGCGACTCGCTGCCCGCCGCCATCCCCAGGCTGGTCAAATCAATCTCACAGCGCCGCGGCTGTTCACCGAAGTTGAACGCGGCGACCATGCGGTGTTCGGCTGTCCGTGCCACTACCAATTCCGGCATGTCCCCATGCAGGAGGTCGACGACCTGCGGTTGACCACCCGCGAGCTGCAAGGTTCGGTCGAGGACGTCGAGCCGCTCCGGGGAGAGCTGCTCGACGCGGTCGCTGAGCACGATCATGCCGTCGGTAACCGCGATCACCGTGGCCAGGCTGCGGACTTCGTCGGGGGTGAGCTGGGTCCTGGTGTCGCGCACCATCAAGCAGTCGGGATCGTTGAGCCACCAGCGGCGATGCATGAAGGCGCGCGTCAGGGTGTTGCGGATCGCATGTTTGGTCGCCAGGCCGTGCAGGTCGCGTTGCGGGCCACGGCTGAAGGCATTGCTCCAATACGGCGCGACGTCGGGACCGATGCGCATGGCGTCGACAATGCCGATGGCCGGGCCCAACGGGCAGCCGCAGCCGAGCAGGAACGCTGCGTCGCCCGCACCTTCGCGAATGGCTTCCAGGCCGCGTCGCAACGCCACGGCGCGGGTGGCCCTTGGATCGTATCGCTGCCCGGGCAACGCCGCCGCGAACAGGAAGTCGAGCTTGAGCACACGGTAGCCCCATTCAGCCGCCAGTGTGCGGAAGGTGCTCCGCAACCAGTCGAGCGCCGCCGGATGGGTGGTGTCGAGCGCGTAGCAGTTGCCCCAGCGTCCCCATACGGGATTCCACAACGCGAAGCGCGGGCGGCCACGGTGGTTCTTGACGAACCAGTCGGGGTGCTCGGCCAGCAGGCGCGAGCCGCGACGTGCAATGAACGGTGCGGTCCAGATGCCGGCGTCGAAGCCGGCGGCGCGGATCTGCTCCGCCATCCAGTGCATGCCGCGTGGAAACTTCTCGTTGGCCGCGAGCCAGTCGCCGATCTCCGCCTGGTAGCCGTCGTCGACCTGCACGTAGTCGCATGGGAAGCGCGCGCGCAGCTGGGTGAGCGCGCGCAGGTTCTCTACAATGATGTCTTCGGTGATACTGGTGAAGTAATAGTACCACGAGCACCATCCGAGCGGATTGCGCGCCGGAATCCGCGCGCGCATCGCGGCACCGACCGCCGTCGCATACGTGGCCAGCAACTCGTGGTCGTTCGTGCCCACGGCAAGCCACAGTGGTTCGGTGGTGATCTCCTGGCCCGGTTCGAGGCGGATATCGTCGTATTCGAGCAACGCGGCAAAGCGCGTGCAGCGTGCGCCGTCGACGCGCACCTCGACGCTGCCGAACGCGGTGCGACAACTCAAAAATCCGGCGACCAGTGTGTCACCGGAATCGAGGTGCTTCACCACGGTGAGCAGGTCGGACTGAAAGTGCCCGCGGCGCTGCGGTGCGGGTCGGCAGATGTCGATCAAGCCGATCCGCAGGAGGAGCGACTGCGGATCGCGATCAATCTCCGTGGTGCGAAAGCTGCGGGTGCCCGTCCACGACTGATAGCCGTGGCGGAAGATGCCCCAGCGATCGGCGCCCGGACCGACGCGACATGCGCCGGACGCATCGAGCGCCAGCGGGGCGATGCGGCGCAGGTGAATCGGCTGCGTGCCGGTGTTCCGCACGCCGGCATCGACGATGAGCGCGCCCCCATCCTCGCGCACGCACAAGCGCACGGTCAGGGTGCCGTCGAGCGTCGCGGCTGCAAAGCCGCCGTCGACCTCGCGGAGCGCCGGTCGCCAGATCTGCTCCTGGGTCGCGCTGCGGTAGGTAACTTCAGGGCCCAGCCCACACAGACTGATCTGCGGCAAGCTGGCGCTCGTCAGGTCCAGCCGGGCGCTGCGGGCGTGAAGGCGGAGGGGCATGATGACATCCTGTGGGGTCCGACTGGTGTATGCAAGCTGGCGCGGCGAGAGTATGCAGCGGCAGGATCGCGCACTCCCTGCCCGGAGGCTTCAGCCTCCGAGCCGGCGCGCTTCCACCGCGGTGTGTTCCGAATTGTCGTGCAAAGCCGCCGCAGGCCCGCAACAAGGATGCATTAGCCGCTACCGCAGTTGACCCACCAGCAACGGGCGCCTGCGCAATGAGACGAAGGCGTGATCATCGAATGGGGCAAAAGCTTCGGCGCTCGCCAGGAATGACCCACTCGTGCTCACCAGAAGTGACCCAGGCATTGTGAACTGAACCCAACCACCGAACCG